>JAIPHI010000098.1 GCA_021735285.1 Fidelibacterota bacterium
ATAGCTGGTTCAAACCAAAGGGCAGACGTCAAAGAGGTTATGGTAAAGGAAAAAGAAGACATAATCGAGGAAATGAAAAATAAACAAAAATGAGGTAATTTATGAAAATAGCAATTTCAACTGATAACGGAAAAGTGGCTCAACATTTTGGAAGATGTTCTCAATATACGATTGTAGAAATTGAAGATAATGAGGTAGAAAGTAAAAATGTGGTAGATAATCCCGGCCATGCACCCGGAGCATTACCAAAATATCTTGATAGTCAGGATTGTGATCTAATAATTGCCGGTGGAATGGGGCGTAGAGCTCAGGGTTTTTTCAAGGAATTTGGAATAGACTGGATAATCGGAGTTCAAGGTCAGATTGATCAGGTTATTGAAGATTATATCAATGGCTCATTGGAATCAGGGGAAAGTTTATGTGTTCGAGGTGAAGGAAAGGGCGATGGGACTCATCGTCACTAAACATGACCTTTTGATTTTTAACAAAAATATATATTGAATTTGAAGCTAATTATAAGAAAAGATTTGGTCATTAACAATTAATTCAGAAAAATAATCAAATGAAAGGAGGTCTAAAATGCCAAGAGGAAATCAAACTGGCCCAGCAGGCAATGGCCCACAAACTGGACGCGGATTAGGCCGTTGCTCAGGATATGATGCACCCGGTTTTACCAAAGGCACTCCAAGAAATGGAGCTGGTTTTGCTCAGAAAAATAGTCCCAGACGGCGATCTGGTAGAGGACGGCGTCAGAATGCTGGGTGCAGAACAAATATAAGAAGAGCAGTTAGACCAGAGAATCCTGGTCCAATCAATAGAAATCAATAAGTAAAACGAAAGGAGGCTCACTATGCCAAGAGGAGATCGTACAGGACCTGAAGGATATGGCCCAATGACAGGCAGAGGACTGGGTTATTGTGCAGGCTATAACAGCCCTGGATACACAAAAGGTGTACCCCGGGGTGGAGCCGGCTATGGCCGTGGTTTTGGTCGAGGTCTCGGAAGAGGTTTTGGCCGGGGTTATGGCTATGGCTGGAGAGCTGTACCAAATTACCCAGCTTCTCCTGTAACTAATCCAGCTCCTACTTATCAAAGTAAAGAGCAGGAATTAAGTGACCTAAAAAACCAAGCAGAACAGTTGCAAGGCACACTGGAAAACATCAACAAACGGATTCAAGAGCTGGAAAACGAAGAATAGGAAACTGATTTAAAGCAGGGAAAGCTAGATCCGCTTTCCCTGCTTATTGAAAAATTTAAGGAGCTGTAAATGTACACTTATGGGCCTGTCCCATCAAGAAGACTGGGAAAATCAATTGGGGTTAGCCCGATTCCATCAAAAACTTGTAGCTATTCCTGTGTCTATTGTCAATTAGGAAGAACAACAAATTTTACTATTGATAGAGCTAGCTTTTTTGATCCGAATACAATTCTAACGGAATTAAATAGAAGGATAGAAAACAGTGAACCCGATTTTATAACTTTTGTAGGTGATGGCGAACCTACTTTATGCAAAGAATTAGGTTGGATGCTCGAACAATGCAAACAAAGATTTGACACACCAACTGCTGTGATAACAAATGGCTCTTTGATCTATAGAGATGATGTTAAAAAAGAGCTGCAAAATGCAGATTTGATTTTACCTTCTATCGATGCTGGAACTGAAGAAACATTTAAAAAGATCAATAGACCTCATAAAAATTTAAATTTCGAAGAAATCATTAGTGGAATCATAGATTTCAGTAAAATTTTTGAAGGCAAATTATGGACGGAAACTATGCTTGTCAAAGGCTACAATGATTCCAAAGATGAATTACAAAATATAAAAAGTATCATTGACAAAATTAATCCTGATAAAACTTTCATTATGGCACCGACTCGCCCCCCGGCTGAGGATGTTACTTCCCCAGAACCAGAATTATATCTATATGCCCAAAAATTAATAAATCAGGCAAAAACGATAACTAATCTGGAAAAAGGTGACTTTGAAATTAGTAATTATAAAGATGCCAGAGAAGCCATTATGGAGCTATCCAGCAGACATCCCCTCAGAAAAGAACAGGCTCAGTGGATTGCAAAACAATTTGGTCAACAGCAAGCAATTAGAAAATCAGTGCAAAATGGAGAACTAATAGTTAAAAAATATGCTGGTACAAAATATGTTTTACCAGGGAAATTATTTAACAGGTGATATTATGAAAATTACAATTATATATGATAATACAGCTATCAGAGATGACTTAGAAACCGATTGGGGTTTTGCAGCCTTGATTGAGAACAATCAACGTAAATTATTATTTGACACCGGGGCAAACGGAAAAATTCTATTAAATAATATGGCAAAATTAGAAATAGATCCTCAAGATATTGATGAAGTTTTTATATCTCATCATCATTATGATCATACAGGCGGGTTAAGCAGCTTTTTAAATCAAAATAATGATGTAATTGTTTATGCACCGCCTTCATTTCGAGGGGTGAAAAATGTTAAAGAATTGCAATATATAGAGGAAGCAACTGATCTGGGAGCTGGTTTTTATTCTACTGGAGAATTAAAAAAAATCGAACAGTCACTGGCTATAAAAACTGAGAAGGGACTGGTGGTGATAGCAGGCTGTTCCCACCAGGGCGTTACCCAAATCCTGGATGCATCAAAACAATTCGGTGAGCTCTATGCTCTGATCGGGGGTTTGCATGGTTTTAGTCAATATGATGTGCTTAAATCACTCGATATTGTTTGCCCCACCCATTGCACCCAGCATATCAAAGAAATTAAAAAGAAATATCCGGCTAAATATGTGCAAGGTGGAGCCGGTAAAATATTTGAAATTAAATAGGAGCGACAATGCCTTTTTACGATTACAAATGTTCTGAATGCAGCCATACTTTTTCACAAAAGCAAAGTATAACTGACGATTCTTTTCCCAACTGCCCTCAATGCGGATCGCCCACAAAGCGCCTTATTCAAGGAACCGGCTTAGTCTTCAAAGGGAATGGATTCTATGCCACTGACTATCAAAAGAGTTCAACTAGCTGCGAAGGTGGCTGTGAAAACCCCAAACGCTGTTGCCAAAATTAATTAAGGAGTAAGAATGCTGCTGAAATCCTTCAATCATGCTCTGATGATAACCAGTTTCGTGTTTGTGATGATGTTGATTATTGAGTACATCAATATTCAAACTCAGGGTGTTTGGCACGAATCGATTCAAAAAAGCAGATGGAAACAATATTTTATAGGGGCTTTTCTGGGAATAATTCCCGGTTGTTTAGGGGCTTTTACAGCAGTAGCCCTATTTTCTCACGGAATAATTAGCTTCGGTGCAGTAGTTGCTGCTATGATCGCCACCAGTGGTGATGAAACTTTTGTAATGTTGGCCATGATTCCTGAGACAGCCATCCTGATAGCAGGTCTTTTATTTATTATTGGGATAATTGTGGGAGCTCTTAGTGATAAATTCCTATCAGTTGGCACTGGTGAAAGAGAATTTGAAATACATCAAGAAGAAATGTGCAATTGTTTCCCTACTGATGAAATTTCTGACCAACTGAAGAATCTAACTTTGCAGAGAGGCGTACTAATCTTATTAACTTTGCTACTTTTATTTGGAATTATTTTTGGCAAATTGGGGCCCCAGATATGGGATTGGAAAAGGATAACTTTTCTCATTCTTAGTTCTATTTCACTTTTTATTGTGGTCACAGTGCCGGAACATTTCCTGGAAGAGCATTTGTGGGAACACGTAATAAAAAAGCATGTCCCCTATATTTTTACCTGGACTTTTGGAGCCCTACTGTTTTTGAATTTTCTAAGCGCTCATTTAAACCTCAAACAAATAATCGATACTAACCAGTACCTAGTTCTTCTAGTTGCCACTTTAGTGGGGTTAATTCCGCAATCCGGGCCGCATCTAATATTTGTTACTTTTTTTGCGGAGGGGATGCTGCCTTTTCCAATATTACTTGCAAGCTCTATTGTTCAGGATGGACATGGAATGTTGCCTATGCTGGCGGAATCAAGAAAGAATTTTATCCATATAAAATTAATTAATCTGGCTGTCGGAATTATCATTGGCGGAGCAGGTTTAATAATCCAACATTTATTTTAAGGAGTTAAAATAGAAATGCTGGCCCATATTGGTCTTACTATAAATAACAAAAATGATATTCACAAATTTTATGAAGAATTACTAGGCCTGGAAACTGTCTCTGAGTTTGAAATTTCCAAAATAATCTCCCGCCGGATATTTGATATAGACAAAAAAAACCCAATAACATTGCTAAAGAATGACAACCTTGTTCTTGAATTGTTTTACAGCAAAAAGCAGACAGAACAGTGTTACAATCATATTGGGATAAATATTGATGATAGGGATAATTTCATTAAAAAGGTAAGGGAAAAAGAATATCCCGTTCTTGTATTTCCCAGAGAAAATAGACACGACTTGATTTTCATTGAAGATAGTTCAGGCAATAAATTTGAAGTTGGGGTTACGAAGAAATCATAAAAATTTTCTGATAAATCTATAATCTACAAACTATTGAGCTATAAATAATGATTTTAGAATTTAAAAAATCAGTCGTATTCCTATCCTTAATAAGTATGCTCTTTGCCGGGGATATTTCCTTCTCCGGTAGAATTTTTGATAAATCATCCCAAGAACCGATCAAAGATGCCAACATCATTATCCTAAATACTGATGAGGGAGCAGTTAGTGATGATGATGGTTATTTTTATATTGAATTGGAAATTGAGGAGAAATTTAAGTATAGAGTTGAACATATTGGTTATCAAAATTATCAGGAAACAATAAATCTGAAAAATCAAAAAGAGATACACAAAAATATATACTTATCAAAAAGTGCAGAAAAATTTTCGCCTGTCATAGTTACTGCACGAGGGTATGCGACTGAGGCTAGGAATATTTCCGGTTCTATTGGCATAGTCAATCAAAAGGAGATTTACAATTCAAGTCCATTAGGTATCTCTGATGTCGCAGAATCAATTCCAGGAATAAATAAGAGTTCTGATATGCCCTGGGGATCAGACCTCAACATTCGAGGCTTGAGCAATGATAAAATTGTAGTCTTAGTAGATGGGAATAGAATTTCTACAGCCACAGCAATTCCCGCCCGCTTTGGAACTATTGCACCCCAGGATATAGAAAGAGTGGAGATATTAAAAGGCCCCTTATCGGTCCAGTATGGAAGTGGTTCTATTGGTGGAGTTGCCAATATAATTACTAAAAAAGGTGAATTTGAACAATCAGGCTGGGATATTGAGATAAACAACAGCTTTGAAAGTGTGGCTAAGGGCAAAAGCAGTTATGGTAGAATGAACTATAATTCTGAAAATATTTACTTCTCACTTTCTCAATCCTATCGCGATTATAATAATTATGCAGCAGGCAAAAATATCGAGATACCCAATAGCCAATTTACAGATTATCAGACAAGTTTGAATTTGGGCTACAGGATAAATAATCAAAATAGCATTAAGTTCCAGGGCCAATATATGGAGGCTCAAAATGTTGGAATTCCAGGTGGTGGAGGCCAATTCCCACCACCTGCTAAAGCAGTCTATCCTTCTACAAGCCGTTCATTGTTTGAATTGAACTGGAACTATGAACCAAAATCTAAAGTCTGGCAAAAATCAAGTTTAAAGGCCTATTATCAACCCATTCACAGAGCAGTGGATTTAGAGCCAAATACGGTTAAAACAGATACAATTAAGAATGGCAAAGCAGTCAAATACATTCAACCACAGCTTTTTCAGCCCCGTGCCGATCATTATGTAATGGGTACTAAATGGCAAAATTATTTTAAAATCAACAATCATAGAATAACAGCTGGCATGGAAATCTGGCAAAGAGAGTATAACGGAAAAAGAACCAAAAATATAAATGTAGATGTATTAAATAGTAAAGGCGATACATTGCAATCTATGCAAGTTACTCAAGTAGATAAACCTCTGCCTGATGCAAAATATAGGCCCCTTGGATTTTTCGCTGAAGATGAATACAAGTTAAATCAAAAAACCACTCTTAACTTTGGCGCTCGTGTTGATCAAATTCACATTCAAAATGAAAAATCTTATATGACTATCAAGCCTTCTTCAGACTCCATTCGCTGGGAAGCATCCGAAGATACTGATTATTCATTCAGTCTCCAGTCCGGATTGGTCCACTCGCTAAATTCTCAACTGGATCTCAATTTTCTTGTAGCCCGTTCCTTCCGCTCTCCTTCTCTCGAAGAGAGATATCAATATATAGACCTGGGTTCAATTGTCAAACTGGGTGATCCACAGCTGGATTCTGAAAGTAGCTGGTTTTTTGAAAGTGGCATAAATTATACTACACCAAATATAAACTGGAGCGCAAATACATTTTTGAATCTGACTAGAAATCTGGTTATAGAAAAGACCGGAACCTATGAAGGAAAAAGTGCTTTGATTAAGACGAATGCCGGGAAGGCAAGGTTATACGGTTTTGACACCAGGGTTAATTGGCTGGTAACAAATAATTTCCAATTAACAGGAAGTCTGGCTTACACTCGAGGATATGACACTGAAAAAGAACAATCATTGCCTTCAATCCCACCCCTCCATTTAAATTTTTCAGGCCATTATAATTTCGGAGACCATGTCTGGGGAGAAATCCTATTCAAAGGTACAGCCAGGCAGAATAATGTAGCGCCTGGAGAATCGGAAACACCTGGATATGGAATTATTAACATTAAGACTGGCATAAATAATATTGACTTTCTAACTGTAAATAACAATTTTACAATTGGAATTAAAAATCTTTTTGATAAAAAATATAAAAGACATTTAACCCGCTCCAGAGGTTTTGAACTCTATGAACCCGGGCGTAGTTATTTTGTGAATTGGAATATAAATTTATAGAATAATATATATTGAGATACAAATTGATATTGAATGAATATTAAAGGAGACATGCTTAATGAAGACCTATCTTGATTGCATCCCCTGTTTTATGGAACAGGCTTTAAGAGTTGGAAGATTGTCAACGGAAAACGAAGGAGAAATTAAAGAAATTTTAGATAATGTTGGAGATATGATCAAGGACTTGCCTATGGAAAGCAGCCCTCCTGAAATCTCTATGAGAGTCTACGATAAAATCAAACAAGTCACCGGTAATGAAGACCCCTTTGAAGATGTGAAAATCGACCATATCAAAAAGGCTCAAAAATTATATCCCCATATGAAGGATATTTTAGAGGAGTCTGATGACTCATTATTAGATGCTGTAAAGCTATCAATAGCTGGCAATATTATCGACCTGGGAGTTTCAAAGACCTTTAATATCGAAGAGGATATTTTAAAATCTCTACATCTGGAATTAACAATCAAGGATTTTGAGGACTTTAAAAATAAAATCAATACTAGTAAAAACATTTTGTATCTGGGTGATAATTCCGGAGAAGCTGTCTTTGATAAGTTACTAATCGAGGAAATTGGTAAACCAATAGACTTTGCTGTCAGAGAAAAACCAATAATTAACGACATTACAAAAAAAGAAGCTGAAATGATAAAAATGGATGAGGTTGCCGATATTATCTCCTCCGGAACATCAGCTCCAGGAACTGTGCTCAATACATGCAATGCTGAATTTATTGATGTATTTGAAAAAGCTGATGTGATTATCAGTAAAGGGCAGGGAAATTATGAATCTCTATCAGGCACAGATTATCCGATATTCTTTTTGTTAAAAGCGAAATGTGATGTCATTGCCCGGGATATAGGAGTACCGGAAGACTCATTAATTTTGATGAATAATGCTAAAAAAAGTTAGAATATATCAAAAAATCGGGGCCAATCATGAATATCAAAAAGTTACCCAGAGATAAATGGAAAGATTGCCCCTACTGCGGGAATACTGGCACCTATGTAACTTATCGAACAATGGTCAGACCAATGGATACGGCCATTGATAGCAATCAACCTGTGGATACTCCGGAGCCCAAACCCAATTATCACCGCTGCCACTGGTGTCATAATAACCCCGAAAGTGTATACAATCAAAAAAGACTGCGAGATAATGAAAATACCACAACTAAATCTTAATAAATACCTAGCGAATCAGAGTATATTATGGAGCTGAAAGAAATAAATAAAGCAATCAAAATTTGTACAAAATGCGACCTGTATAAAACAAGAAAAAACGCTATAACTGGAGAAGGTAATACGCAAGCACGGTTATTCCTGATACCACAGGCCCCCGGAGAAATGGAAGATGAACAGAATGAAATGTTTGTCGGCCCTTCGGGTAAAATTTTTCGAGAATTAATCCAAAAAGCCGGTGTTACCTGGGACGATTTTTACATCAGTAATTTAATTAAGTGCATGCTTCCGAAATGTAGAAAACCAAAACAGACCGAAATTGAAACCTGTAGTCAATATCTAGATAAAGAAATAGAAATTGTAGGTCCTGATATATTAGTTACTCTGGGCTACTTTTCGACAAAATATGTATTCGAAAAATATTCTGTAGTTTCGGATTTACCCAAAAATGATTTCCCCGATTATATTGCTGAATTGAAACTGGTGAATGGAAGAAAAATATTTCCTCTAGCGCATCCGGCAACTGCTCTGTATCAACCGGAATTCAAAACAAGTATGGAGAAACATTACAATAAATTGGGAATTTTGAAGAAAGTGTGTCAGTGGTACCCTGTGTGTCCCATGAAATATTATACTGAGCAGGGTAAATTAGATAAAAAATGGACCGAGCTATATTGTCGAGGAGACTGGATGAGCTGTAAACGCTATGCAATGGAAGAATCCGGACAATTTCATCCTGATAATATGTTACCTGATGGTAGCATTGCGAAACATTTAAAATCCTAATAAATAGGAGAATAAAATGGATAGTAAAGAACAATGGCAAAACAATCTAAAAATGCTGAGGTTTCGAAAGGATAAATTCTTCAAATCAAATGACGATTCTCCTATTCCCATAGATCAACGAGAAAGATTTGATGGTTTAGAATATTATGAGCCTAACTATGATTTACGGTTTATTCTGGAGCTTGATGAACTGGAAAACAAAGAACCAATTGAAGTAAATGATAGTGCCGGCAATATCAGAGACATGCTAATCTGGGGCGCATTTCATTTCCAGGTTGATGGCACTGATTGCACATTACAAGCTTATAAAAGTAGAGTCGGTGAAAATCGTTTATTCATTCCCTACAAAGATGAAACTAATGAGGAAGAAACCTATGGAGCTGGCAGATATATAGATCTTTATGAAGAGAAAGACCACACAGAAGATGGAAAATGGATATTGGATTTTAATTATTCTACTCTACCCTGGTGTGCTTATAATGAAAATTACGCATGTCCTTATGTTCCACCTACAAACTGGCTCGATGCAAAAATCAAAGCCGGTGAAAAAAATTATTCTTTTGAGAAATTATCATAAGAGGTAATATTATGGTAAAAGTTAATAAAGAAAAATGTATTGGTTGTAATATTTGTGTCAATATGTGTCCCCAAGGGTTTGAAATGCAGGGTTCGACAGCGAGGGTAATAGCCCCAAATGCTTCCTGCATTCAGGAAGCTGCCGATGTCTGTCCTGTTAATGCAATTGAATTAAATGAGAAAAATCAGCCATCAAATCAAGGTTCTCAGTCAGGATCTAGCTTCATAAAGCCAAATCAAGGCGCAGGTACAGGCAGACAAGCTGGTCGCGGTCAGCGCCAGGGACCTGGCACTGGGAGTGGTCCTGGCGGCTACTGTATATGTCCCAGTTGCGGTCATAAAGTAGCTCACAGAAGAGGAGCTCCCTGTTTTGAAATGAAATGCCCTGAATGTGGTTCTGTGATGACGAGACAAAAATAAGTGAAATTATAAAAGTGAATATGATATCTAAGAAAGATACGAATGGCTATTAAAATGATGTATAAAATAAGAGGCTAAACTATGGCTAAAGTAAATGATAAGTGTATTGGTTGTGAAGTTTGTGTAAATATGTGCCCTGAAGGTTTTGCAATGGAAGGCGATAAAGCCAAAGTGATCAATCAGGACGCCGATTGTATAGAAGATGCAGCAGAAGCCTGCCCTGTAGATGCAATCGAAGTGGATAGTGATCCTTCTGAATGAAAGGTTATCAAACAGCTAATTCAGATTGATTTCTATTCTTTCCTCTCTACTGAATAGATTAAATTTGTCAGAAAGGGAGAATGATCCAACTATTAAGTCAATTAGTAGTGGACAAATAGAATTATTTTGAGTGAAAAGTACAATTTATATAAACAAGGAGTAAAAATGGCAGAATTACCAGAGAAAGTAAGTCAGGCCTGGGAAAATAGAGAAGGGCCAATCATATTGTCAACTGTAAATGAATCAGGTCAACCTAATGCAATTTACGCCACCTGTGTCAGTAAATTTGACGAGAGTACAATTGTAGTGGCTGATAACTATTTCGATAAGACTAAAAATAATATTCTAAATGGCAGTAAAGGTGCTATTTTATTTATGGATAAAGATAAGAATGCCTATCAGATAAAGGGCAATATTGAATACCATCAGGAAGGGGAAATTTTTAAAGATATGGAATGCTGGAATCCTGATAAACAT
>JAIPHI010000099.1 GCA_021735285.1 Fidelibacterota bacterium
TTATAGTTTTAGTATAACAGCGTAGTTGAAAAAAGGAATTTATTTTTATGTTGATTAAAATTGAATTCGAAAGTAAAATGCCAATTTATAAGCAGCTTAAGAACCAAATAATAGAGGGCATTGCAAAAGGTGAATTAAAACCTGGCGAAAGTATGCCCTCAGTACGCAAAATGGCTGAAGATATTGGAATTAATCTTCATACTGTCAATAAAGCTTATAAATTATTGAAAAATGAGGGGCTACTAAGTACTCACCGGCGTAAAAAAGTAGTTGTTAATTCCAGAGAACAAATGCTCGATCCTCATTTTGCAAAGGAAGCCAAAGAGAAACTCCGACCAATTATTGCCAAAAGCTATTGCAAGGGCATAAACGAGGAGGAATTTAAAAACATTGTGTCCCGAATTTATATGGAAATTGATAAGGAGGGTAAATAATGTCTTTTGAATTAATTATCTTTTTCATAATGCTTATAATTATTGCTGTTTTGAGCTTTGTGGCGCCCTTGCTCCAATCGAAGAATATATTTCTGGGTGTCCGTATTCCGAATATACTTTTAGATTCCGATGCTATTTCTTCGTTTAAAAAGAGATATATAATCACTTTTTCAATAGTCATTTTATTGTGGGTCAGTACCAGTGGTTATTTAGCTTATAAATATAGTTTTGAAAATATTGTATTTGCTATCTTTTTTTGGTTTATAATTGCCTATGGTGTTTATATTTATTTTAATAAAAAAGTACAAAAATGGAAGGCTGAGGTACTCAGAAATAATCCGGATTTAATGGATAGACAAACTGCTAAGATAATTGACACTTCTTATAGAAGGGAACGATTGACTATCAAGAAAAAATGGTATCTTATACCATTTTCCCTATTGCTTATACAAATTATTGTTAATTTAATGCACTATAATAAAATCATGAACATCCCCAATTTATTCAAAACAATAACATCTCATGTTTCTATCTCTATTTTTCTGGTTATTATGATTGTATTACAGAATTATATAATAAGGAATGCGAAACAAAACATCAGTGCTAAGAAACCGGAGAAGTCAAAGCAGCAAAATATAATTTTTAGGAGACGCTGGTCACTTTTTATTTTTATTGCCTTGGCTGTTACTCTCCTGTGCTTTTTACTTTTAAATTTTATTAAGCTCAATATTATTCCCTGGGATTACAGCCAATTTGAGAAGGTGAGTGTTATACTCGCCTTTATAATTGTTGGTGGATCATTCACATTGTCAATTTTAATGGGACAGTCAGGATCACGAATAAAAATAAAGCAAAATGAAACCGGTTCAACCTATGATGATATGGATGACGATAAACACTGGAAATTTGGTATTTTTTATTATAATCCTGAAGACCCCGCGATGTTTGTAGAAAAAAGAATGGGTGTTGGCTGGACTTTTAATTTTGCCAATATTAAAGCCCTTCTCTTAGTTTCTATTGTAGTTTTAATTTTTATACTAATACTTGTTATTTGATAAATAGCACAAATTTTATATAAAATATAAGGGGTTAAAATGGAAACGAGTGATCTAATTATTAATTTAACAACTTCTATATTGATACTATGTATTACAGGACTATTTATTTTTTTGTGGAAAAAGCACACAGAAAAGAGCCTAAAATGTATATTATTTGGAGGATTGGCCTGGGCAATATCAGTAGCAGTCAAAGCTGGAATAGCGTTATTCACAAACCAACATATTTTTAATTTTTTAGAATCTTCATTAGGCAATACTCTATATATAATACTGGGCTCTGTTTGGTTAGGAATTTTGACCGGTATTACTGAAATACCGATTGGATATTGGTTTGCTAAAAATCGTTATTACAAAACTTGGGAACAAGGGATTGGTTTTGGGCTTGGATTTGGTGTATTTGAGGCAGGTTTAATAGCTCTTTCTATAATAGCTATAGTATCAATAAATACAATTACACCAGGATTTCTTCCCACAGAGATAATTAATAGTTTTAGTGAAACTTCATTGAATTCGGTCTTTGTCCCAAATATTGAAAGAATAATTGCAACTATTATTCATATAGCAACAGGAATGCTGATTGTATATAGCGTTGCAACAGAAAGTTTATATATATTTTTCAGCGCTGTCTTCTATAAGACATTCGTGGATGGAGTTGCAGGAGCATTTCATTTATCAAAAGTTCTTGACAAGTGGAATCCCTGGATAATTGAATTGTTATTATTACCCTTTGCTTTAGTGGGAATTTACATTTTTATAAAACTCACAAAAAAATGGTCAAAAAAGCTAGTTAGTGTGTGATATTGCTCACATGTTTAAACCTATCTGCTTAGATTTGTTGAATTTTCTTTATAATAATATTACTTTATTCAGAAATAACTGTAGAGCTATTTATATTTTACCCACATATTAGATTAAATTGGGCGTTTTTGACCCGGTATTTTATCGGAGCAAAGAGTTGTTGTGAATTAATGATCTGGCTAAGAAATGTTTAGAACTATTACTAAAATATTATTAGTGTGCATAATGATCATATCAAATATAACGGCTCAGCCAGGCTTTCTTACAGGCCTATCTTACGATACATTAACGGTTGAATTGCCTTTTGATTCATTGATAAGCAACTCGGCTAAAACCCCCCAAATAATTGATAGAAGAGAATTAAAACCCAGACAACTCGGCATTACTCAGATTAATAAATATATGTTCATCCCGGTGGATCAGTATATCACTTTAAATAATTCTATAGCTCAAAATCTGGCTTATCAATTTCAGCAGGATTCTATTTATTTTGCAGATACCTTAGTTATTGATAATTTAACCTTGTGGTACGATTCCAAGCCCTGTTTGAGTGCTGCTCATGTCTTAAATGGATATTCCTATATTACAAAAAATGGACATCCAGTCAAGCAATATCGATGGGAAATTCGCAGAAAAAAGCAATGGGGCGAAACAAAGTCAGAAAACTTCGCCCGGCTTTTTCAGCAATGGTTGAAAGCCCAGGCAGATTCTATTGCCACATTCAAGACGCATCAAAACGTTAGCCCTATGGAGCCCCTCAAATATCGCAGGGTTTTTAAAAGCTGGTCTGATTTTGTTGTCCTGCAGGATGGCTTCATTGTTAACATGAATTTGACTCTCGATTTTCCCAAAGACCACGGCCAGAGCGCAATTTTTGGTTCAGGTGGATTATACTATCGTCAAACATCTTATCTGCAATCGATTGGTTTCTATGCCTTCGATCAGCACTGGTTATATCGGATTAATCGAGCAATGGTCGGGCGCCTGAATTCTAATCTGAGATTTGGTATGAACAAGCTCAACAGAAATAAATTTGACCAGCCCGACTGGGAAGATCTGTTGATGCTAAACATGGGGCTTTCGGCTGCTGTGCAATATCAACCGCTAAATTATCGTGGATTATTCTTTGGTGGTGGTTTATATCTGAATATTAATGGATTGCCCACTCTCCCAGGTAAAATGAAAATTATTGAACCCGGTTTACTTTTTATTTTAGGAGTGAGATTGCCATGAAAAAGTTGCTTGTCTGTTTATTAGTATTCACAAAGTTTCTACTCTGCTTTAATATCTCCGGGGAGGTGGTAAATCAGGAAACCGGAGAAACTATCATAGGCGTAAATGTAGTAATCGAAAATTTAAACACCGGAGCAGCCACCGATAATAATGGTTTCTTTATAATTCGTAATCTCCAATCCGGTCAATATAAACTCCAATTTTCCCATATTTCTTTCCGGAAAAAGGTTAAGATTGTCAAAATTACCGATCAGGATATCTATCTGGAACAGATCGAATTGACTCCCAAAATTATCGAAAACGAGGCTATTGAGGTAGTTGGCAAACGAAAATCATTGATCGATGAGGAGCTGGACATTTCCAGTTTCGAAGTTAGTCCTGAAATTTTAACCAATGCCCCTCAACTCAATAAAGATGTGTTCAAATTGATGCAGTATTCTCCGAGTGTAAGTATTTCCGACCCTTTTTCACCATTATTCCATGTGAGAGGTAGTGATCCCGGCGAGAATCTGGTACAGCTGGATGGCATGACAATTTATAATCCTCAGCACTTCATGTCTTCTGAGGCAATTTTCAATCCCTATGGTATCAAAAATATTGAAATGCTTATAGGGGGATACGGGGCAGAACACGGCGGAAGAAATGCCTCGATCCTGAACATTGTTTCCCGGGACGGCAATAAAAATGAAACCCGGGGAGAGTTTAAGCCTTCGATCTCCGGTATCTCCGGTGCTATGGAATTCCCGGTTAATAATAATTCTACTGCCATGTTATCCTGCCGGGCGTTAACCGATATATATTCCTATATTGCGCTCGATATCCCAATTTTTCTAACCGATTTGATCGGCAAGTATAATACCAAAGTTGGTAAGACAAATATTAGCCTAACTGGATTTTATGGTCAGGATTACCAGGATTTTGATATCGAAGCGCTGAGTTTTTACTTTCCGGAGTTGGATGATTTTGAAGAAGGCTTTATTACAGATACTAAGAGCTATGCTATGGGCCTCAAAACCCATTCTGTCGTGCTACCGGATCTTCTATTTAATACGCATGTGTATTATTCCGGTTCCCATGTCGATAATGAGACCTATTTAAATCTTAAAGAAACCGAGGTCGAGCTACCTACCGATTTAGAGGTTCAGCATTCCACTTCTATAATGAATAGAATAGCAGATTGGACTGTAAAGTCAAATTTGACATATTATACGTTTCTCAACCAAACTCTAAAATTAGGCTTTGAATTAAATTATTTAGATTTTATTAATCAGATCGGTAAATATGCTGCTGATAAACAAACCAGCTCGGTTAACCTCCAGTCCGCTTATCTCCAGGATAAAATTAAAATTGGCCAGCTCAATTTTAATCTGGGACTGCGAAATTCAAAATTAAGCCGCGATAATAATTGGCGAATGGAACCGCGTTTATCTGCTAATTACCGGTTGGGGCCCACCACATTTAAGGCTCATTGGGGTAAATATAACCAATATCTTACTACTCTTGATAAGCAGCGTGACGAATTCGTTGAAACCTTGCAGTATTTTCAGAGTCTGGAGAATTACAAACCGGTTGCCTCAGAAAAATTTAGTCTTGGTTTGGAGCACTATCTCAACGAAAATACTTCACTATCAGTGACGGCCTATTACAAAGATTTATATCGTTTATATAATCTTACTTATGATATTACTGGTGAGCGGGTGATTGAACAGGGTTGCGGGGAAGCCTATGGTCTTGAGACATTATTGAGAGGAGAATATAAAAGACTGTCCGGCTGGCTGGCTTATACCTATTCCCGGGGCTTTCGTAATTTTCCCTCTTATAATGATGGCAAGGAATATCCCTATGATGGAGATCAGCCCCATAATTTTAAGGCTTTACTATTTTACAAATTGACCGATGACATAACAACCAGTACAACTTTTAGATTTAGTTCCGGCTATCCCAAGACCTGGGAAACCGGTAAATATTCGCAATTCAGCTATGACCCTGTAAGTAATTCAATCGGAAGCTTTCCACGAGATATTACTCCTCTTAAAAATAACGTCCGCTATCCTCCGAGAATGAGTTTAGAAATCGGCTGGAAGAAAAAATTGCGAGACGGTTTTGGCCATTATCTGTCTGAGTATCTCGGGGCCCGGGAATCCTATTACACAGTTTCAATATTAAACGTCCTGTTTCTCAAGCGAGATCCCTATTATTATATTTTTATCGATTCGGATTACGGCTATTATGCTTTGGATCCATATATTTTCCCTTTTCCTACAGTTACAACAGGATATGTAATCAAATTTTGAGATATATGAATTATAAAATATTTTACAGATTAACTTTAATAGCTTTGCTCTTCGTTCTACTGTGTTGTGATCTGCCCACCCAACCGGGGCCACAGCCTAAAGATATTACAGAGACTAGTCTTGAGCCAGGATTGAATATTTTTGGAGTAATCAGATTAGAGGAGCAAAAGCAGGAATCTTTCGTCTATATTGAAAAAGCGCTGCCTACGGATGAATACTACCAGTCATTGGATGACACAATTAAAAATGCGAATGTCGAGATTTGGCAAGAGAATGATACTAGCCGTTATTTTTTTAAGATCAATCCGGCACAAAATAACGCCCGTTATACAAATCAATCCTTTATCCCCGTTGCTGAGAAAACCTATCATGTATCTGCATCTGCTAATACTGAACAGGGGCTATTATCAGCCTCCGGTTCAACAGTTGTTCCTCCCGTACCTGACCTTGCTCGCGATTCCACTACAATAACAGATAATTACCTGAAGGTAAACTCAACGAATTCACAGACAATTAATCGCTGGGATTTGATTGTCTATTACGAAGATCAAATGATAGCCCAGCAGGTATTTTATGATCAGATTAATTTTCCCGTTACTTTTAATTTGGAGCAAATTCCAGTTAGACCTACCAAACTTGAAATCATCGCCCATGATGAAAACCTGGCTACCTATCTGCAGGCCTCGAATGCTCTCTTTCCCCAAACTTACCGGGAAGACATATCCACAGTTGACGAGGGTTATGGCTGTTTCGGGGCTATTAGTGTGAAGAATATTTCGCTTGGTGAGTAGGTTTTCTTGAAGTTGATAGAATGTCAATGGATGGATATCCAGGATTCTTTACTTTTGAAAAGTCACTTTGCTAATTATATATTTCTCGAAACAAAGTTTCTCAAACAGCAGCGTTACCAAGTTGCACTTGGTAACGAGAGGTAATATGGAGTGAATCAACTGTGTTGATTCATGCACCAACATAGTTGGTGCACTCCACATTAACCTATAAAAAACCAAAGAAGGAGCCTGCCAAACAGCAGCCCCCTTCTTATCTCCCCCTCCTTTTTTCCTGCTAAAAGAAAATGGCAATAAAAACTCCGGCAGCAATGGCCGAACCGATTACTCCCGCAACATTTGGTGCTAAGGCATGAAAAAGGAGGTGATTGTCCTCATCATATTTTCTGCCAAATTTTTGCACAACCCGCGCCGAATTGGGTACTGCTGAAACTCCGGCAGCTCCTATTAGAGGATTAATTTTTTCCTTGAGGAAAATATTCATAAACTTGGCAAATAGCACCCCGAAAAAAGTGGCAATGATAAATGATAAAAGCCCCAAACCAAAAATCCCCAGCGAACGGGGCGTCAAAAAGGTCTCGGCCTGAGTTTTTGCTCCTACGGTAAAGGCCAATACAATCGTCGCTATATCGATCAAAGACGTGGAAGCAGTTTTGGCCAGTCGGTCAGTGACACCGCTCTCTTTCAATAAATTACCCAAACACAACATACCTATCAAAGTAATGGATGCCGGCGCAATAAAAGCCGCAATTATAGCAACTACAATAGGAAATAGAATTCGGGCGTTTTTGCTGGGCTGGGGTGGCTTGGCCATGCGAATTTTACGTTCCTTTTGGGTGGTCAGCAGTTTCATGATCGGCGGCTGGATCAAGGGCACGAGGGCCATATAGGAGTAGGCTGCAATCGCAATCGGCCCTAATAATTCCGGTGCTAGCTGGGATGACAGAAAAATGGAAGTTGGTCCATCAGCGCCTCCAATAATTCCGATTGAAGCGGCCTGTTCAGGAGCAAATCCCAATGTCAGCGCTCCCAGAAAAGTTATAAAAATACCAATTTGAGCAGCAGCTCCCAGCAAAACAGATTTCGGACTGGAGATCAAAGCTGAAAAATCCGTCATCGCTCCGATACCCAAAAATATTAAGGGAGGTAGCACTCCCGACTTCACACCAAAATATAAATAATAAAAAGGACTACCTTCATCATATACGCCAATTGGCAAACTTTCCAAATAGGGAATATTACCTATAATTATTCCAAATCCAATTGGTAGCAAGAGCAAAGGCTCATATTTATTCTTAATAGCAAAATAGATTGCAGCACAACCAATAATTATCATAATCAAATTGCTCAGCTGAAAATTGGCAAAACCGGTAGTATTGTAAATTTTTGTGATAATATCCATCTTTGCTCCATTAATCCAGAGTGATAAGGACAGCGCCTTCTTCTACAGAAGCCCCTTCTTGCACATTAATTGCCTTGACTACGCCGCTGGTATTAGTTTGTACATCGTTTTCCATTTTCATGGCTTCCAGAACCAATACATCCTGGCCGGCTTCGACCTCATCGCCGACCTTGACATTAACCTCTAAGATCATGCCCGGTAACGGTGCTTTGATCTGTTTTTCTGAAACCGAGGCGGGTCTTTTGTATTTCGTTTCCGAGGGTGAAGTCGGTTGTGGTCGTTTCCTGCGAGGTGGTTTGGCAACAAGGGGCTCTTCGATACCCAGATCTTTCAGGGCCACTGTGTATTCTTTGCCATTCACTGTCAGAACAGCTTTTTCAGCGCTGAACTCTCTGATACTGACATTGTAATCTTTATTATTAATTTCGAATTTTAATTCTTTTGGTTTCATGGCGTTACCTAATTAAATATTTCGATTGGAAAATTTATAACTGGTTTTCCAGGGCGACCGGGGGTCTCCGTGTTTAAAAGTAATCTCTTGCAACATCTCGGTATAATGTATCCGCCGATAGGTTTCTATGGCTGCTGCTATGGCTGCCAATTCATCATCCGGGATGGCACTGATAGCAGTAGTCTCAACCGGCTTTTCCTCTGAATCTTTCTGCCCCTGCTGCGTTTCCCCTTTGTTAAAAAATCTATTAAATAGAGAAATCACAAAAGCTATCAAAATTAATCCCAGAAATATAAAGATTATCCCGCTAATAGTGATGCCGATTCCATTACTTTCTATAATCTGATCAAACATTTCTTATCTCCTTATAATGGAATATTGCCATGCTTCTTTGGTGGCAGATCATCGCGTTTATTATTGAGCATTTCCAGCGACTTGATGAGTTTGTAGCGGGTGGCCTTGGGTTCGATTACTTCATCGATAATGCCTTTGGAGGCAGCTACATAGGGATTGGCAAATTTGTCTCTGTACTCCTTGATCTTTTCCTGTAGTTTCTCCTTCGGGTTTTCCGCCTCCTCTATCTCATGGCGGAAAATAATACTACTGGCTCCTTTGGGACCCATCACTGCAATCTCTGCTGAAGGCCAAGCCAGACTCAGATCGCCGCGCAAATTACGGGAGTTCATCACACAAAACGCTCCGCCATAACCTTTTCTGGTAATAATGGTGATCTTGGGCACGGTTGCTTCAGCATAGGCATAGAGCAATTTTGATCCATGTTTAATAATACCCTGAAATTCTTGATCGGTGCCAGGCATGAAGCCGGGCACATCTTCAAATGTCACAAGCGGAATATTGAAGCAGTCACAAAAGCGCACAAACCGAGCAGCTTTATTGGAGGCTTTGACATCGATTACACCGGCCAGACTTTTGGGCTGATTGGCGACAATCCCAACGGACTTGCCATTCAGACGGCCAAAACCGACGATCATATTTTTAGCATAGAGTGGTTGCACCTCCATAAATTCACCATTATCCAAAATGCTGTTGATGACTTTTTTCATATCATAGGCTCGGTTGGGATCATCGGGGATAATATAATTCAAATCCTCATCAACCCGATTTACTGAATCCCCCATTTCTACTGCCTGTGGTTCTTCCGTATTATTCTGGGGTAAATAGCTCAGCAACTCTCGAATTCCCTGAAAAAGTGATTTTTCATCGTCATAGGTGAAATGGGAAACACCACTTTTGGTAGCATGAGTCGTCGCGCCGCCCAGCTCCTCTTTGGTCACCTCTTCGTGGGTAACCGATTTGACAACGCGCGGGCCAGTTAGAAACATGTAGGAAATGTCCTTGACCATAAATATAAAATCCGTCAGGGCTGGCGAATAAACCGCTCCTCCGGCACAGGGTCCTACGACCGCACTGATCTGGGGGACAACTCCGGAATATAAAATGTTATTCCGAAAAATATCCGTATAGCCGGCCAGAGCATCGACACCTTCCTGCACTCGGGCACCTCCACTATCATTGATGCCGATCAGGGGCGCACCATTTTTGGCTGACAATTCCTGCACCTTGACGATTTTTTCAGCCACAGCCTTGGAAAGAGAGCCGCCTAATACAGTAAAATCAAAGGCGTAGACAAAAACCAGCCGGCCATCGATGCTGCCATAACCGGTTACCACTCCATCTCCGAGAAATTTCTTCTTTTCCATACCGAAATCCGAACATTCGTGCATTTTAAAGGGATCCATTTCTTCGAAACTATTCTCATCCAGCAGTAGGTCGATCCGTTCCCGGGCGGTTAATTTGCCGCGTTTATGTTGCTTCTCTATTCTTGCTTTGCCACCACCCAGACGAGCTTTTTCTATTTTGTCCTTGAGTTCAAGTAATTTTCTTTCCTTACTCATGGTTTTCTCCAGCTATTATTGCTTTTGGCAAATTTCCGTTAACACTTTGCC
>JAIPHI010000100.1 GCA_021735285.1 Fidelibacterota bacterium
CAAATAATATAATTGAATTTTTTTCCGGCATTATAATTAAATGCGTCTTGAAAATTTAGGAGCGGAACGTTATAAAAATATTTTACAGCCGGTCAATCACATAACCTTATTTCTGTCTCGAAAATATTAAGTTTAAATAAAAGTCAATTATTATTCGCTCTGTAAAGGGAGCATTAAAATGCTTTTAGTGAGGTGAAATAAATTTTAGTATTTAATTATCCCGCCGGCGCCTTTTTGGTTACTTTTGTGGCGAGATAAAAGTAACAATAGAATCCCGGCATTAAAAAGTAGATTTAGTATTATATTTAATTTTCAATAGAGTAATTATTATTTGGAAGTCTTTTGGTAATTTAAATTAATCATAAAATATCTTATAGAGCCTTTTAATGCCATGTATTTCATTTTAAAACATTTATTTATCAATGTTATTTTTCTAATAAAACCACCTTTTACGGGACTAGCAGTAATGCTTTAAATAATATTTATACTTTTTCCACCTTTTCTAAATCATCTAACATTAGATGCACAGGAAATTATCAAATTTGTGTTGAATCATTTGGAATTGTTTAATTATATATAAAATATGTTTATATTTGGTTATGATATGAAGAATAAAACAATAACACTAAGATTTTAAATTAAGTCAAAAGGTGATCAAGATGAATAAAATTAATTTTGGTATTTTAAGTACTGCCCAGATAGGAATAAACAGTGTCATTCCCGCTATTCAAAATAGCGAATACTGTGAAGTTAAAGGAATTGCTTCCCGGACAGAACAAAGGGCAAAAGAGGTGGCCAGCAAGTTAAATATTGATAAAGCATACAGTTTATATGATGATCTGCTTGAGGATGATGCGATTGATGCTGTGTATATCCCGCTTCCTAACCATCTTCATGTCCCCTGGTCTATTAAGGCTCTGGAAGCCGGAAAACATGTACTTTGCGAGAAGCCTTTAGGTTTGAATGCTCAGGAAGTCAACGAATTACAAAAAGTTACTGATAGTTATCAAGATTTAAAATGTATGGAAGCCTTTATGTACCATTATCATCCTCAGTGGGAGGAAGTGAAACAAATCATAAATAATGGTGACATAGGCAAAGTTAAATCGATGTATTCTACTTTTTCATACTACAATACTAATCCGGATGATATCCGTAATAAATATATTGAAGGGGGCGGAGGGTTAATGGACATAGGTTGTTATTGTATCTCTTTATCCCGTTTTATTTTTAATCAAGAACCTGATAGAGTCGTCGCCAATCTAACTTTTGATCCTGACTTTAATATAGATATTCAAGGCAACTGTATTCTCGATTTTGAAGACAAAAGTGCTTCTTTTATTTATGGTACCCAGCAATTTAGAGGACAAGAGGCAATTATTTATGGCACGGAAGGGAAAATTAAGATTGAAATGCCTTTTACACCATCCGCTGATGAAGATCTATATCTCTCTCTGGAAACCGAGAATAGCCTGAATAAAGTTAAAATATCACCTATAGATCAATATAGACTCCAGGCGGATGAATTTGCAAAATCTATAATTGATGGTACACCCCAGCCTTTTCCATTGCAGGACGCTTATAATAATATGAAGGTCATTGATGCACTTTTTGAGAGTGATAAAAAAGATAAGTGGAAGGCAATCTAATCACCAGATATCAAAGTTCCAGATATAAGACTTAGTTACGAATTTTCACTTACCAATATTAGAGAGAGTCTTTAGAACTAAATAAAACGCTCATAACGATTCTAAACAAATATCTGTACAATAATTATAAGGATTAAGGGTAATAAATAAATGATAAAGCCTGCCTCTTAGATATTTTTTTGTCCCTTCAGCCTATTGAAGGCTTCAGGAAAACCCACAACTAAGGATAGTTATGCTACATCGGACAAAACTTTTGCGAATCACTATAAAGTAGATGGACAAATATGTAGTGTAGATTGCCATCTTAATGGTGCTAATCTTATGCTTTTATTGAGAATAGCACCACGATTTATCGTGGTGGAGCTCAGGGCAAAACAAAAATATTAGTAGGCTTCAGCCTACTTCTTTAATATATTTTTCGGACATTGTTTTTGAAAATCGCTATATATAAAGAAAAAGGGGAGTATAAAAGTACTCCCCTTTTTTAGTTAAACAATATTATTTATTACTATAATCCAAGGGATATAGCAAAATATTGATTGGCGTCAAAATCACTCATTGGTCTATATGCATAATCGATCATAAGGGCAGTGCCGCCAACATCTAAATTGAGGCCTGCTCCCAATGATAAGCCAAATTGTGATTCTTCTTCTCTTGGCCAATCTTCCGGATAGAAATTCATTACATAACCACCGCGTAAAGAAATCATATTATTGAAAACATATTCTGCGCCGAATCTTCCCTTGTCCAGATAATAAGTATGGTTATAAGAAGAGGCTACATTGATCTGACCCATTTGACCTAGATCATAGTTATAACCTAATCCTAAACTCATACTGGCTGGCAATTCGTGAGACGCCATATCAAGTTTAGTTTTACGGGTAGTTGCATTAGGATCAGAATAGTCAATATCGGAATCGAACTCAATCGGAGTACCATCATATTTAATTTCTGAACCCAGATTCTTCATTGTAACACCAAATGATACTCCAAATGGAGTTACATATTGCAGTCCCAGATCAAAAGCAATACCACTGGCACTCATTTTCCCGACATCTTCTCTGATAACTTTACCATTGGCACCGAAGAGTATTCTATCTGTGAATCTTCTAGCATAAGTAACACCAACTGTCATATAGGTCGGTTCAATAGACTGACCCGTACCTTCCGGCATCCAGATAGTTGTTTCTTCCCAGCTACCGATATCAAGAGCCTGAAAAGAAAGGCCAATAACACCAACCTGGCCGGCATTAATTCCTGTTGCTACATATGAAACATTCATATCGGCAAAATAATTCATATAATTAAATGTAGCTTCTACATTTTGAACTTTTCCAAGTCCAGCAGGATTCCAGTAAATTGCTTCCGGACCTGCAATATTAGAAATATCTGCTCCGCCCATAGATACATTTCTGGCTCCCATTGGAATTAATAATTCCGGAGCTCCAGCCATACCTATTTTAGGAGCATTCCCAAAACTTAACTGAAGTAATATTAGTAGTAATACCAATATTTTAATACTTTTTATATCTTTCATATTTGTTCCTCCCATTATCAATTATTAGATATTAATATGTATCCAATCTTTCATCTGGAGCGAATATTGCTAATTTACCAGTCTTTTCTCCAATGCCCGGAGCTTTAACTAGATAGACATAAACTCCACTGGCAACCGGTAAATCATATTCATTCTTCATATCCCATTTTATAAGTGTCTGATTCGGATCATCCTTTTCTAGTTCCACTACTTTATTTCCAGCCAGATCAAATATCATAATCTCACATTCTTCCGGGAGGTTCGTAAACTGGATCCATCTATCAAAAAGGCTCATTTCACCACTATGATATCCGTAATATGGGTTTGGTACAGCTTTAATCAAGTCCAGATCTTCTTTGGCAAATTTTAGAGAATCACTCGGTGCAGCTGGTGCTGTAAATGTAAAATAATCATTGGTAGTATTTGGAAAGGCTCTATAGATCTGCATGTTAAAGTTCGCTTCGAGATATGGATGGTCACCTCTCTGGGAGGGAACCAATACATACATTACAGGAGCAGTATTTCCCCATCCTGTCATATCCTTAGTCCAATTCAAATAATCGGTGTAACTGGTATCGTATTCTTCATTAAGAATAAAGAGATATTCGCCAAAATCCCAGCGACCATTACCACCGAATTCCATGACACCAATTTTTAGTCTTTTGTCATTTTCCATATCCCAGGCAGAGAAAGGTATCTTGGCTTTTGATTGCGCATAATTATTCATATAATCCTGAGAAATACCTACAGACCAGCGATCAGGATTTTGTTCCATACTTAAAGCTGCTCTTTCAGAATCTGTTAAAGTTGTATCTTCAGTTTCCACTCCTGCCCACTGTAATTCAGTATCTACGTATCCTGCACCGGATTCTATGGATGTTCCCCAGAAATCATATCCATTGGCAAGGCCATTCCAGAAAGTCAAGCCAAAACTTACATCAGCTCCAGTAATCCATCTACCAGGAGTGAAATCCCAACCCTGTAAATAGGTCTGATCATATACTAAATAATCAGATCCATAATTGGTTCTATAGAAATCACCTAAACGATTCAGATCAATCCCTGGCTCCGGTCCCTGTACTTTGACCAGAAGGCCGTCAACAACATCGTAATTATCGTCTCCTCTTTGATTGGATTGATGACTCAAGACTGTATCACCTTCAGTTACATCAATTAGATTCCAGGTCTGATCACTATTAAAAGTAATTTTATAATCATGACCGGTAGTTTCTGTTTTATCTACAACCATTGCCAAGGCATTACCTGCTGAGGAAGCCTTATCACTATCTATTTGATGATATTCAGCTGCAACAGTATCCTGGAAAGTATATTCCTCGGAATATCTTTCACCAGGAATATGCTGAGGCGTAACAGATACAATAGTAACCGGACTATTGAAATCCTGGGGTTTTGCAAATTCACAATAGGATCTGGCCTGCACTCCAAAATAGTATTCTTTACCATTGACAAGTTTATCACCAACAGGTCCCACTGCAGGGTTTTTATTTTTATCAATCATTATATAGCGTTGACCATTATAAGGTTGTTGAGCTGAAATAGTTTCCGGACCATATTCTGCATAAACTACAGGATCACTACCGGAAGCATTCGAATACTGATAGACTGTATATCCGGTAAAATCAAAAGTGCCATCTGTTACTTCTTTGTACTCACCATCTTCAGTTACCATCATTTGACCGATCAAACCATTAGCAACAATATCTTCAACATGATATGGTTGAGTCATTTCTTGATCCAAATATTCAGAAGATTGATCCCATTTGATCAAGACTGAATTTGGTCTTTCGCTAGTATGTACAGTAGGATTACCGGATTCATTAACCAGGTCTCTCCAGCGTGGAGCTTTGGGTGGTGAAGGCAGTTCAAAATCATTATCATATGCTAACTGAGCGATTTGATCCACCGATTTTAAGAGTGTGACACTATTCAAATTATCTGAACCCATAGCATTCATTAAACCGGCAACAATAACCTGAACACCCGGTTCGCCAAGATCGGCTTTACCATTACCATTTGTATCTTCCCAGGGGTCCATATCAAAAGGACCAGTAGTCATCATGAATCTTCTATCAGCCGGATTGGAATCCAACCAGCCGCTATTTGATTCAGGATCACCGGAGAACATATATTTAGTTTTGGGACCTTCGCCTGTACCATTGGCACCGTCATTAACAATCGGAGAACCATCACGCCAGAAACCTTGCATATAGTTATATACATCCTGTCCATTTTCAGGATTACCCTGATTGGAATTATCATTATTGTAATATACAAAGGAAGTCATTCTAAGTTGTTTCTTATCAGGGAAGACTCTTCCGTCTGGTAATACCACAGTATCACCTGGAGAATCAATAATTGGTCCTTGAAAGAAATCCATACCTGTAGCAGGTGGCCTGGAACCATAGTTTTGATCTGTGGCTTCACCATTATAAGCATATCCCAGACCTAAAGTTGAATCACAACCTACCAGATCATCGCCAGCATCACCAACATCGGGATCCTGCCAGATAACAAAATAGGCATCTTCCCATACCTCACTACGTTTATTAATAAGTTTCCATTCGACGAATATCATATCACCAATCGCATCGGCTCGATTATAAGCCCAGGCTTTTTGATGAATTTCAGCACCAAGTTTTTTGGTTCCATAATATCCATGGGGTGCCAGATCATTCCAGACTGAAAATATAGTCTGGTTACCTAACATTTCAGGTTCCCCTTCTTCAGTCAAGGGAGCACCCTGAGTTTCTGACGGCCAACTTCCCCAATCACCAATACCATTAGGCTCCAAACTATACCATCTATATTCCGGAGCGGCTGGATTTGAGGCTGAACCATCTGATTTAATAATGCCCGGTTGAAATTCATGAGCATCATGCTGAATGCCGGCAACTCGAACATCACCATTAATTTTAGCACCTAACATTTCACCAGCGGCAAAAATTGGGCTTAAGCCAGAACCTTTTGGCCATTCTACACCCCAATTACCGATCGTGGTATTATAACCCCAGATGCCATTATTGTAAAAAACACATTCAACTCGATTGGCATCCAGGAATATTTCATCACCTTTAACTGTCGTCTTTGCGAGACTGTTATCTCTTGTGGGCCCTACTCTACCTAATATAATAGAAAATATCAAAGATAGGGCTAATAGTAATCTATATATCTTTATCATAAATAGACCCTCCGTTAATTAATTATTCTAATTATAATTCTACTCTAAAACCAAGCCTAATCATTCTTGGAATACCATAGTTAGTCCAATCCATTTCTCTCAGCATAACAAGATTGTATTCTTCTTCTGTAAGCCCATCCAGATATTCTTTTCCTGCTGTTGTTCCATGGAAACCGGATTGATCAGGTTCGCCAGTTGTTCTCCAGACATTCTGTACATTTTTAGTATTAAATAAATTCAACACTGTAGCATAAACAACCAGTCTTGAGCGTCCAAAAGTAAAGGACTTATCCAGTTTTAGATCAAATCTATAATTCCAGGGCATTGTTTCACCCATAACTTCTGATACTGGTTTCTGGGAATCAGCATCTCTCTCATGGAGTCCTCTATATGGATTAGAATTATAAATTTTCATGCGTGTATATCTCTGGCCGGAATTGAATCTTGCCAGTAAGTTAACACCTGTATTCTTAAATATACCGGGGCCATCATCGCCATATCTATAATCGACATTAATATTACCAGTATGTCTTTGTTCAAAGGCTAATGGTTTTTGGAATTTTGGAAAATTACCATAGGTACCCTGTTGCCAGGCAATATCAAAATTAGAGGCGCTGGCTGAACCAGTACCATCAGCAAATTGCAATTCATAATCAAAATTAATAGCCAAATTATTTGTTCTTCTCATTCTGAGAACAATATCTAAACCTTTGACTACACCATAATCACCATTATCATAAAAGGCAATTTGTTTGATATCTGTCGTAACCGGTAGCAATTGAACCAGGTCTTCGGTTTCTTTGTAGAAAGCTGTCAACTTAAGAGCGATATTCGATGCTAATCTCTGGTTTAAACCAATTTCATACTGAATATTTTTTTCCGGTCTTAGATTAGGATTATCAATGGCTGTAAAGTAACCACCATTATGAACAAAGGTGTTTAAGTAAAAGGGACTTAAATAGAGATCAGCCAGATCAGGTCTTTGATAGAATATACCATAATTAGTATGGAAATTGGTATTTTCAGTAACTGGAAAGCTCACTCCTAATCGAGGACTTAGATAGTCATAGACTTCAGATTCTTCCACATCACCCTGATCAAACTGTCCATCACCACTAAACATTCCAGTACCTTCGACATAATTTCCTTGGTCATCATACTCAGCAGCAATTTCTTTAAACTGCCAGGCATTGGGGTCTATTCGATCATATCTTAAACCAAGATTCAGGACAATATCTTTATATTCAAATTTATCCTGAAAATAAGTACTCATAATAATAGGATGATAGGGTTTCTGATTTTTGTAACCACCAGTAGGTAAACCCGTCTCATCGCGCTTAACATCTTCCAGGAAATCACCTTCATCAGTCTCCTCAGCATTGACATCATAACCATAATAGGAAATATCAGCATTCATATATTTTTCAACTTCAGTTTCGTACTCTTTAGCATAATCCCAGGGGTATCCAATAATAAACTGAAATTTTCTCAAAGTATGATATTTATAGTCGAAGCCTGCTTTGAAATGGTGATCTTTCCACTGGTGGGAGATATCAAAATCTATTCCCCAGTAAGTAGTTCTGTTTTTGAAATAAGTATAATCCTGGTTTCCATAATTATTGAAATCAGGTGTTATAGGTCCGGCAACACTAAGATATTCCCGTCCTTTATATTGCTCAATAACAAGGTCTCTCTCTTCCGCAGTCAATTCATCAGAAGCAGTGTAGAGATTATATTCAGGATCACCATACTTTTCAAAATCATCCCCATATACAGGATCATAATATTCTCTTTGAGTATCGAAATAATTGAACTTAGCTTCATACATAGTATTTTTTGTTATATTGTGCACTAATGTTGCATTTATAGATTGAGAATATTGGTCATGTGTATCATCATGTTTCTGGTTAAAGAGGTTGATAACGTCAGTATCAGAAATTTTTCTATCAGTTCTGACAATACTACCTCTTAAATGCATATTATCCATGAGTTGTAATTTCAGTTTTCCGGTAACAGACCAGTCAGATGTATAATTACCAGGAATTCTTGCATTTAAGTCATATTGTTTAGTTAATGTATCACCGTAAATTGGTGCGTCGGCGATTAATTGACCAGTGGCAGTATCGGTTTCAAAACCTGAAATCAAGGGAGTTTCGTAAGTGTAAGTATCAGGTTTATATTCATTTTCTGCCCATCCCCAGGAAGGCCAGGCATCGGCTTCATATCTTCTTGTTAGACTACCAAAAAATGTATGCCTCGTGCCCGGAATAATAGGTCCACTTATTGTTCCTACATACTCTTCAAAACCATAACTATAGGTTCCCAGATACTTATCTTCAGCACTCAACATATTATCAGTAAGAGCTTCAAAAGAAGCATGATAATCTTCACTACCTACCTGAGTAGTAACAGCAATAATACCTGATAATGCTTCACCATATTCTGCACTAAAACCACCAGTTTGAACACTCATTTCCTGAATAGCATTGTTGGGTAAATAGACACGACTGGCATTATTATATGGGTCATTTACAAGCACTCCATCCACATACATTGCAGTACCACCTGAACGACCACCACGGATATTCATTGATCCTGAATTATCCTGTTTTACAACACCAGCAGTTGTTGCAACCAAATTTTCTACCCCTCTTATGGGCATGTTGCTAATTTCTTCAGCGGACTTCACTGTGGTAGCATTGGTTTCATCCTGCCGGACGAGTTCCCGCTGAGCTGTGATAGTAATTGACTCACCTTCAATATCTTGTGGTCGCATCTCAATATTCAGCTGAGTTGTGTGGTCGAGTGAAACATTTACATTGTTGATAACGACGTCTGCCATTCCCATATAAGTAGCTTTGACAGTATATGTACCAACCGGAACATATAAAATTGTAAATTCACCATTAGGTCCTGTCGCAGCTCCTCGAGGTGTAGTAGGTCCTTGAACAACTACATTTACACCAGAAATAGGCTCGCCTGTTTGTTTATTAGTGACCACTCCGGATATTTTACCACTAGTTTGTCCAAAAATCATAAGAGGGAGAATCACTAGTAATAAAGTAATAAGGATACGTTTTACCATATCACTCCTCCATTGTTAAAATTAATAATTTTTTGTTTCATAACCCCTGCTTTCTTATAAAAATTATAAATGGTTAGCCTTTTCTCATACATGCACCTCCCTAATTTTATATTTACTAATTTTTAATATAGTGTTTAATTATTAGTAATGCAAGTTGTTACGTGTCCCCTCCGGACAGAATTCTTCGGTTCATGGAACATCACCCCCCTATTCCTCATATAAAACATCACTTGCTAATATACCAAATATTTTTGAGAAACAAAAAATTTTATTAGAATTTTTTATCATTTTATTCTTTGTATCGTTAACATTTTTATCGAGCAGCAAACATAATTTGGTAAATAATATTATTATTAATATGGGGGCGGATAATTAGTTGGATTTTCAACACGTTTTTGATCATTATAAGGCTCTCTAAGATTTATTATGATTATAGTTAATGGATATATATTCAAGATTGTAATTATTTAATATAAAATCACTTTTCCTCTATCAGATTTCAATTTTCAATACCTTATTAAAAAATACTTCCGGCATGATAATTAAATGCGACTCGAAAATTTAGGAGCAAGACGGTTAAAAATATTTTACAGCGGAAATAAGGTGCGATTGTTTAATTTACTGAAAAATATAATCCAAATAGCCTAATTGAAATCATTAGCAATAATTCCAAAGCATTAAAATATTTTCAGTGGAGCGAACTAAATTTTAGTATTTAATTATCCCGCCGGCGCCTTTTTGGTTACTTTTGTGGCGAGACAAAAGTAACAGCAGGATAGAGAATAGGCAGAGGATAGCAGTTAAAATGTTGGAAATGATTTATAGAGAATGAAAAAGACTATTTATATCTTCAGTAATCATAGCTGATAAATAAAA
>JAIPHI010000101.1 GCA_021735285.1 Fidelibacterota bacterium
CACTTCCTAAATCCTCTTTTTCTATCTCTTGATCTTTGAAAAATACTTTTTGGTCTGACATTTTTGCTCCCATTTTTTCATGAAAATCTTGATTCTAAAGCAATTTTCAAATAAGTTGTTTTATAAAATAATAGATATAATTTATTACAAATACTAGGTAAATCTATTTTTTCCTTCAGCCTATTGAAGGCTTCAGGAAAACCCACAACTAAGGATAGTTATGCTACATCAGACAAAACTTTTGAAAATCACTAGAACCATTGCGTATCTATTAATAGCTGATTATACTGTATTTATTGGTACAGATTGTTCTACTATTACATTTATTAAGTATATATAAGTCCAATTAAAAGAGGGGAATTACTCAGTCATCCTTAACACAGTTGAGTGTAATTATGAACTTTTCTAATCCATGTTTCGACTCCTCTCAACATGAAAATTATCATAAATATACCTTTTTAAATTGGACTTAGACAATATTGTTTATTTTAATTTAGACTAACTCCTAATCATAACTACTTTTAAAATTAGTTCATGATCTGCTTCTTGGGGATTATTCATTTCGAGAATTACTCAATCAGGTTTAACTTGTGTGAATGTTTGTACCAATAAAGTATCATGCCAATGGACAATAAGTTTATTATCATTTACGAAATTACAGGTAGCAGATAAAGACACTCCTGAATCTTCGAACCACCAATATCTATATTGTTCAATTTTTTTGTCCCACCCAAATATTCCATAAGCATTATGTTTTTCATCATTTATAAAAGAAAAGTAATCGAAAAATACAAATTTATTATTTAATTCTCTTTTAAAAACACCGGAGCCCGTGCCACTCGCTGCTGCATGAAAGTCTGATTTGGGAAGCTGATAATCCAGCTTCCATTTTCCAATAAGAAAGCTAAACTTTTCCATCATTTCCTAATTCCTCCGGACTTATTCGAAGCTATTCGGTTTTAATAAGAGATTTCTGATCTTTCATATTTGGTGTAGAGGCTTCAATCTCAATTTTTCCACTTTTTAAGTCAGATTGGACTATTAACATGGCCTTACCATAAAATAGATTCACAGAACTCGACTTAAATGGGTTCATCGATTGTGGATTTCCATTGCCGACTCCTGCTATTTTACCAGGACCATCTAGTTCAATCTTAATCTTATCATCTGCTAGAGGGCAAAGCCGACCTTCTTTGTCAACAGCTTTAATAAGAATATATGAGAGGTCTTTTCCATCAGCATTTATAACTTTTCGATCAGGAGCCAGTTGTAAGCTATATGGTTCATCAGTAGTTTCAATAATTTCCTCACCAATTTTAATCCCTTCTTTGTAAGCCACTGCTTTTAACTTCCCTGGCTGATAGGTAACATCTTGCCACATCAAGCGAAAGCGTTCAACAGAATTATCAGACTTCGGTTTTTTGCATTTTTTACCCAGGGACTTGCCATTCAAAAATAATTCCGCACAATCGCCATTAGTATATACAAAAACCGGCACATTTTTACCAATTCTATTTTTCCAATTCCAATGCGGTAGAATATGAATCGTTGTCTCATCTGGTTTCCAATAGCTTTTATACAAATAATACCGGTCTTTAGGAATTCCACAAAGATCAACAATCCCAAAATACGAGCTCCTGGACGCATCTTTATCGCTCATGCCATGCTCTTTAACCCATCTGTTATCGTAGGGGGTTGGTTCTCCCAGATAATCAAAACCGGTCCAGACAAATTCTCCTGCTACATAGGGTTCCTGTTGCTGCCACATAAAATCATCATCCGATATTTCAGCCCAGGGAGGAGTATTAAGATCATAGGAACTCACCTGCAGAGATTTAGTAAAATCTGTCTTTTTATCAGGTAAAGGAAATTCATAAAAACCCCGCGTACTGACAGTAGAAGCAGATTCACTGATTATAACTGCTTTGTTGGGTTCCAGCATACGAGCAATTCTGTATCTCCTGCTATAGTTCCAGCAATGGACATCATAATATTCAAAATGGCGGAGCCTAGCACTTTCAGGAATAGCGCAAACTAGAGTGGTCGGTCGGGTTCTATCATACTTCTCTACACAATTGAGCATAGTTCGCAGGCGATAATAACCATTATTATGATTGGGCTCTACATCCCAAACTTCATTGCCTACACTCCAGATGAATATAGAAGGATGATTTCTATCCCGGAGAACAAAGTTTCTTAGATTTCTATGAGCAAAATCTTCAAAATCCGTAGTATCTACAATATCCGCCTTGGCATCATACTTATCAAAAGCTTCATCAAACACCAGCATCCCCATCCGGTCACAAAGCTCTAAAATTTCCGGAGCAGGCACATTATGACTTGTTCGAATGGCATTACAGCCCATATCTTTCATAATTTGTAAGCGTCTTTCCATAGCCCGTTTATTAAATGCTGCGCCCAAAGGGCCTAGATCGTGATGAAGATTTACGCCTTTGAGCTGAATCCTTTTATCGTTCAAATAAAACCCATTATCTGCCGTAAAACGGATATCCCGCACACCAAAGTTTGTGTGATATTCATCTATCAATTTATTATCCTGATAAATTTTTGTGACCACCGTGTATAAATGAGGATTTTCCAAACTCCATAATCTGGGATCCGGAATAGTGGCTGTTACTTCGAATCTCTTTTTCCCCTGAGCAGGAATAGTTTTAGTTGTATCTATTTGTTTGATTTCATTATTATTCTGAGTTAGAACTGTATGCCTAATATTTACTGTTTGCTCGGTTTTGTGATAATTTTTTACCCACGTAGCAATTCTTGCATCCGTATAATGGGGTTTAATAATAGGTGTGGTAATATAGGTTCCCCAAATATCAACATGAATAGGATTGACAACGATCATGCGGATCTTGCGATAGATTCCAGCTCCGGGATACCATCTACTATCATGTTTTCTTGTATCAGCATGCACAGCAAGAATATTTTCATCATTGAAATTGATAAAATCGGTAATATCAATATAAAACGAATTATAGCCATAATCCCACTCCCCCGCCAGTTCTCCATTCACATAGATTTCAGGAAAAGCCATAATTCCATCACATAGCAAATATACTCTTTTGCCCTTATATTGCTCGTTAATTGGCAGCTTCTTTCTATACCACCCTTCACCTTTCCAGGGTAATTTGCCTGTACTACCATTACCATCAGGAATAAAGGACTCTTCAATAGCCCAATCATGAGGTACATTTACATTCTGCCAATCTGAATCATTAAAATTTTTTCTATAAGCTTGTTCATTATGACCTCTTTGAAATTTCCAACCAGTTCGCAATTCCACTACTTCTCTTGGTAGAGCAAGAATTGAGCTCAAACAAATTATAAATACTAATAAAAAGATCATTCTGGACTTCATAATTCACTCCTCCATAATTAGATAAATTTATGCTTATTATATTATGTCCATAACTTAAGAATATACCAATAATATTAGAAATATTTTAATCTAAAATTCAAAAAACATATAGAACAGCTATACTATTTTATGAATGAGGCTTTTCAGATTTAGAATTCATATAGAAAAATAACGCAAATAACTAAAATCAATCTATAAGTCATTGTGAATAAATATTGATCATCAATCTTTGTTTCATTTGTGATAGAAAAATATATTGAAATCAAATCACCAGCTTTATATCTTTACAGAAACCGTCCTATCATAAATTAATAGATAAACACATCCTCCCAACATTAACAGATCCTCGATAATTCTGCGCCAGCCCACCATCGAGGCTTCAGGATTCAAAGAAAAACAGCCACATTCTATATTCAGACCTCTTGCCATCGCACTTCCCATCAGCATTATAAAAAAGAAAGTGAATACTCCTGCTAATCCAGCAGCTGTCTCAACCCAAATCCCAAATATCAAAAAGACACCCAGAATTAATTCCAGCCAGGGCATAATTATAGCAGCGAGATTTACTAATTCCACCGGTAAAACTTTGTAATGATAAATCACTTGCGCAAAATTTGCCGGATTAAGAAGCTTATCAATAGAGGCATAAATAAAAATAAAGCCCAGTACTACTCTAATAACATTAAATAATATCTGTTCTTTTGTGAATTTCATGATTCTATCCTGAATTACGGTTATTTACTTTTTGAAATTTGATAGTCAGCTTGCTTCCATGCTTTCCAGCCACCTGAAAAGAAATAGACATTTAGGAACCCTTTATGTTCCAAAATAGTGGCTAATTCCATACTAAGAGAACAGCCCGGATCATCACAATATACAATTATTTTCTGTTGAAGGCCCAGATTTTCTAAATTAATATTTTCAGGCTTAACTTCATTCACCGGAACCGATATAGCGCCGGGAATATGGCCCTCTTTATATTTTTCGTTTGTGCGAGCGTCTATAAATACTGCTTCACCATGATAAAAATTAGCATGCACCGCTTTTAATCTAATTTCCTCAGGAGGATGAATTTCTAAATTATTATGCTGTTCCTTATCCCGGGGTAGAAAGAGAGGAATTTTTACTATTTCTTTATTGATTTCAACTAAACTATAATTATTGATCAGAGGAATCCCGGCAGGTGTAATAAAATTATAAATAATACCTACTATAGTGGCACTCAAAATAATAATCAGACTTCTTACTATCATTTTTCTTATTTTTATATCTAACATTTCGAGCACCTTTATTGGATGTTCTAGTAATTTATTTGATTTTACTTAAAATCAATATAAATTAATTAAAGAAAAATGGTTATTTCATGCAAATGATCTGATCATTAAATACCTTTACTAATAATGAAAATTTCACATCTCCAGTAATAAGGAAATATTAGCTATTTAAAAGGGTAAAAGTTTACCATGGAAGCTCGAAATTGCCAGGCCAAAAATAGAATTATTATTGGTCAAATCATAATGATACTGGTTCTGATTTTTATTACACCTCCAATTCAAGCTACAATTGTTGATACTCCATTATCAAAACTTACCCAGGCTGAAAAATTTTTCCTGCTTGGCAAGTATAAACAAAGTATAGATGTTTATAAGAATTATATCTATAGTTCTCAAAATAAAGAGGTTCTTACTTATAATATCGGTTATATTTCTTATTTACAGGATAACATTGATTCTGCTGAACATTATTGTGATCAGGCTTTACACCATAATCCTGACTATGGACCGGCTCTACTTTTAAAAGGATTAATCGCTCAAAAATTCAGTAAACCAAAATCAAAAGATTACTTTGAAGAATCAATCAAGCATCATCCTGAGGTAGAGTTACCTTTATTTTATTTAGGAAAATACTATTACGAGAATGGCGAATTTGATCAGGCTTATAAATATTTAAATAGGGCTATTAATACTAACGATAAATTTTCTTCTCCCTATTCCCTCCTCGGTAAAGCCCTTTCCAAAATGGGTAACAATCAAAAAGCTATTGACAAACTGGAAAATGGGCTGGAAGTATCTTATGATGCTAAAATACTAGCAACATTGATTGAATTATATCAGGAAACCAGTCAAATTCAAAAAGCCAAAAAATATAGTGGCTTATTCAAATTTTTATTCCCAGCTCACCCCTTAGTTGATCAATTAATAAAAAAATATCCTGAATCCAATTTCAAAATGGGTTTCGAGAAACTACCTGAACGAGACATAAGCTCCAATGATTTTCTTCCGGTTGGAGAAAAACGAATGTATAATGTTTCCCTTGGCCCCCTTAAAGTAGGGGAATTGTACACTGCTATTCAAGATTCTCTTGTATTCAATGATAAAGAGGTTTACCAGGTCAGATTCAGTCTCGATTCTAATCCTGATCTGGCTTTTGCAGCTGTTCTTCATAGTGACTATATTTCCTATATTGATAAATATACAAAACAGGTAGAACTGCATTATCTGCATACTTACGAGGATGATAAGATCTGGGATAAAATTTATGAGTTTGATCGGGATAAACATAAATTCCTCTGTCGAACAGTCCATGAAAACGGCCATATTGATATTATTGAAAAATATCTTCCACAAAATGCTATTGATGGTACTTCTATTTTATTTTATGCCCGTCAGGTGGTCAGAGAAAAGCGTTCAGAAAGAGTAATGACAATCATAGATGAAAACTTTGTTATCTCTGATATCAATTTTCCCGATAAGAAAGAGGTCGTCAAAGTAAGAGAAAAAGAAGAAGAGTGTATAATGATCAGCGGCACTAATCACTATAAAGGGATTGTAGGATTTACCGGCGATTTTCGAGGTTGGTTTCGTGACAATGAAACATTGCTTCCGGTAACATCGGATTTTAAGATCTGGGTAGGCAGAATAAAGGTTACCATGGCCTCGGAAGAAGAGCAGAAACTCCACAAATATGCAAGATAGAGATAAGCATGTTTAAAAAAATTAACAAAATATTTATTTCTGTAATTTTACTATTATTATCCGGTTGTAGTATAAATAGAATGATGGTGAATACTACTGCCAATTTTTTTCACGATGGAATGGATGTGCTTTACAGGGAAGGAGATCTAAAATTAGCACAACAATTTCTAGGTAGTAATCTAAAGACGATCGAAGTTATGCTAAATCGAGACCCGGATAATCAAAAAATGAATCTTCTTGCAGCCCAGGGTTTCGGAGCCTATGCAATGGCTTTTGTCCAGGATCTAGAGCCTGAAAGAGCACAGAATCTATATCGAAGAGGTCTGAATTATGCCCTTAAATCATTACCTAAAAAGAAAGCTTTTAGTAAAGATATAAAACTTGATGACCTTGATAAACTATTGCAAGATTATAAAAAGGGAGAGGTGCCCTATCTATTCTGGACAGCCTATAATTGGGGCAATATCATCTTAATGGAACTGGAGAAACCGATAAGTTTGATGCATATGGTCAAGGTAGAGAAGATCATGGCTCGTTGTGAAGAATTGGATGAGGAGTATAATTTTGCCGGCGTGGATCTATTCTATGGCAGTTATTATGCCGCCCGCCCAAAAATGCTGGGTGGTGATCCTGAAAAAGGTAGAGATTATTTTCAGCGCTGTTTTCAGCTTAATAGTGAGAAATTCTATCTGGCCAAATATTTCTGTGCCCAATATTATGCTATTGGAGTCAATGATGAAGAATTATTTGATAAATTAATCAAAGAGATAGAGAACCTGGATATAGATAAATATCCCGAATATCGCTTGATGAACGCTATTGCAAAAGAAAAAGCACAACGTCTAAAAGAGAATAAAAGTAAATATTTCTAATAAAGGTATTTAGATGAAACATTATGATGTAGTTGTAGTCGGTAAAGGTGCCTCGCAATATATAATTTCGAAGGCTGCTCAAAAATACGATGAAATTGCAGTTATCGACAGCCCCCCTATTGGCGGAACCTGTATGAACTTTGGATGTATCCCTACTAAAACTCTCGTATATCCCGCCGATAGAATTCGTGATATTGTCAATAGTGATCAGCTTGGAATCGATGCCGACATGAAAGATGCGAATTTTATCGAACAGTTAAAGAAGGTAAGAAAAGCTCGCCAGAAAAATCGTCAAAGTCAGCAAGAATATCTCGATCAAACTGTAAACATAGATTACTATTCCGGTGAAGGATATTTCACTGATAAATACACCCTTGAAGTTAAGGGCCAAAAATTATCGGGTGATAAAATATTTCTTGCCAATGGCGCTCGGCCTTTCATACCTCCTATTCGAGGAGTAGAAGATATTGATTACCTGACTAACGAGTCAATTTTAGAATTAACCCAAAAACCAAAAAGTATAATCATTGTAGGTGGTGGATACATTTCACTTGAATATGCTCACATACTCTCTGCTTTTGGTATCGATATTACAGTATTAGAGCGGCAGGATAGATTGATGTCTAACATGGAACCGGAGATCTCAAAATTACTCGAAAAGGAAGTCAGAAAATTTGCTGATCTGCGTCTGAATACCACAGCCCGAGAAATTTCATCCGGGGATGGCATAACAGTAATAGCAGATAGTCCCGAAGGTCAGAGAAAAATACAAGGCGAAAGATTATTTCTTGCTACAGGTAGGAAATCAAATGCGGATACTCTCAACCTTGAAAATACGAACATAAAAGTTGATGAGAGAGAATATATTAAAGTAAATCGATATTTAGAAACTGATCAGAAGAAGGTATGGGCTATCGGCGATATTATTGGTAAGGATATGCTGAAACACATTGCCAATCATGAAGCAAGAATTGCCTGGCATAATGCCAATAATCCGGAGAAAAAAGAAATGCGATATCACGCTTCTCCTAAAGTGATCTTCACCCATCCCGAAATCGGTTCGGTGGGTTTAACTGAAAAGCAGGCTCGTAAAGGTCACTCAATTTTAATTGGCAAGGCCAGGTTTAATAGCGTCCGAAAAGGATCGATTATGAAAGATTATAAAGGTTTTGTCAAGGTAATTGTTAATAAAAAGGATCGAAAATTGCTCGGCTTTCACATCATCGGTCCTCAAGCCTCGATATTATTACAGGAAGCAGCCCTGGTTATAGCCAATCGAGGAAAAATAGATTATATTATTAATTCTATTCATACTTTCCCTGCTTTATCCGAAATTGTTCTAAAACCCTTACTTAATTTAGAAGAACCTGAAAAATAAGCTAAAACAAGTGATAATAAGTCTTAGAAAAAATTTTTATACAAACTATTAATAATCTCAGGAGGCTAAATGAGAAAATTTATTTTTATTCTTTTACTGAACTTCTGTTTTTTATTTGCCCAGGAATATACCATAAAAATGGCCACTGTGGCACCCGAAGGTTCCTTCTGGATGAAGGAAATGAATAGAGTTGAAAAAAATGTGGCAGATAAAACCGACGGAATGATAGATTTCAAAATCTATACGAGTGGTGTCCAGGGCGATGAGATCGAAATGCTGCGGAAAATGAAATTGAAACAACTCGATGCGGCCTCTTTTACCGGAGTTGGACTGGGAAAAATTGTTCCCGACATCAGAGTGCTTGAAGTTCCTTTTCTATTCCGTAATCATGCTGAAATAGATTATGTTAAGGATAAACTTTTTGATTATTTTCAGGAAAAATTTGAGGAAAAGGGATTTTATATGACAGCCTGGGCCGAGGTTGGCTTTGTTTATCTATTTACAAAGGATAAGGTGCGCACTAAAAAGGACATTTCAAAGGTTAAGATGTGGCTATGGAAAGGTGACCCTCTGGCAAAGACAGTTTTTAATATCCTCGATATCTCTGCGGTACCTCTTGCTATCAATGATGTTTATACCTCCTTACAAACAGGTTTGATCGATGGCGTCTATATTTCTCCCTACGGAGCTATGGCTCTCCAATGGTTTACAAAAACTAATTATATTATGGACTATCCTCTCACCTATTCAATAGGTGCAGTTCTGATAAACAAAGAAAAACTATTATCAATTCCTGAAAAAGAGCGTCAGATACTTATCAATGAAACCCAGGAAAGCATGCAAGAAATTGTCAAAAAAAGCCGCGAAGATAACAGGGAAACTCTAAAAATTCTGCAAGATAATTGCCTGGAATTAGTCGATATTACTCCTGAAGCTGAAAAATTATACAAAGATGCGGGTATTGAAACACGACAAAAATTGGCTGGTAATTTATATTCCAAAGAGATCATGAATAGAGTTCTGAACCTACTAGAGGAATATCGCTCCAGTACTTCCGAATAATATAAAACAATAGAAATTATTTATGAAAATATTAGTAAAAATAAAACAAATTATAGATATAATGATAACCGGATTAGCAATCTTGCTGATGAGTACCATTGTATTATTTACTTTTGCGCAGGTAGTATTACGGAACTTTTTATCTATTCACCTTACCGAGCTGGAAAATATCGTCCGCAGCGAAGTACTCTGGATAGCATTTATCGGAGCGGTTTTAACCTCTTTAAGGGGGCGACACATTTCGATTGATATATTACCCCGTTATTTAAAAGGTAGGGCCAAAAAAATTCTAGCCATAGTACTCGACCTATCTGCTATGACAATCTGCCTTATTTTGGCCTGGTATTCGACCAAATTCATTCAATTAGAAATTTCTCTGGGTACAACCGTGGGTCTAAATATTCCAGCCTGGATACCCGAACTGATTTTGCCCATAGGATTTATTCTACTGGCTTTATCATTTCCTTTAAAATTAGTGGATTTACCGCAAGAAAATTCTCAAATCAAAGATATTAATGCGAAGCGAATGGATATTTAATGAATACGGTTATTATTGTTCTCACCCTATTATTAATTGCTGCTGGT
>JAIPHI010000102.1 GCA_021735285.1 Fidelibacterota bacterium
GCCGGAGAAACATTATGACAAAATTTAGTAAAGTGCAGAGCGCCTCGGTTTTAGGTATTAATGCTTATGTAGTGGACGTAGAATGTAATCTGGCAACTGGCCGTATCCCCCGTTATGTTACTGTCGGACTTCCGGAAGGAGCTGTTAGAGAAAGCAAAGAAAGAGTTTTGACTGCTATTCGAAATACAGGTTATAAGTATCCTGGCAACAAGATCGTTGTAAATCTGGCTCCTGCCGATGTAAAAAAAGAAGGAAGCGCCTTTGATCTACCGATTGCAGTGGGAATTCTCGCTGCGGCTGGGTATGTAGATCAGGATCGACTTTCTGATTATGTAATTTTGGGAGAATTATCACTTGATGGACGCTGTAGAAAAGTCAAAGGTATAATCTCAATTGCTATCTCTATTAAAAATTCTCCCATTAGGGGCATTATTTTATCAGCAGAAAATGCGAAAGAGGCTGCTGTGGTAGAAGGTCTTGAAGTCATCTCAGTAGCAGATTTGAAAGAGGCTGTTGATTTTTTGAATGGACAACTTGAACCTGAGCCCGTCCAAATTGATCAGAAAAAATTATTTCACCAGAATTCAATTTATAAAGCTGATTTCTCAGAAGTCAAAGGACAGGAAAATGTAAAGCGTTCAATGGAGGTTGCTGCAGCTGGTGCCCATAATGCTTTAATGATCGGGCCGCCTGGCTCTGGCAAAACAATGCTTGCCCGGCGAATTCCTACCATACTTCCCGGATTGACTCTGGATGAAGCCTTGGAAACCACAAAAATCCATTCTGTATCAGGAAATTTGAATTCTAAACGAGGAATTATTGCAACCAGGCCCTTTCGCTCTCCTCATCATACGATCTCGGATGCTGCTTTAATTGGGGGCGGACGCATCCCCAAACCGGGAGAAGTCAGTTTAAGTCATAATGGAGTTTTATTTCTGGACGAACTACCCGAATTCAAAAAGAATGTTCTGGAAGTTATGCGCCAGCCTCTGGAAGATGGCGAAGTTACTATCTCAAGGGCCAAATCGACTTTAAGTTATCCGGCTACTTTTATGCTGATAGCGGCTATGAATCCCTGTCCCTGCGGCTATGCTACTGATCCCAATCATAATTGTAGCTGTACAACTTCTCAGATTCAGCGTTATATTTCAAAAATTAGTGGCCCGCTTCTGGATAGAATAGATATTCATATTGAGGTGCCGGCTGTTGATTTTGCAGAATTGTCAAGCAAAGATTCCGGTGAAAAATCGCAAGCTATAAGAAAGAGAGTAGAAAAAGCCCGTCAGCTTCAGCAAAAGCGTTTTAAGAAAGAAGAAGGAATTTATGCTAACGCCCATATGGATAACCGTTTAATTAAAAAATATTGTGAAATCACAGATTCGGGAGAAAAATTATTACAAATTGCTCTGGAAAAATTAGGATTAAGTGCCCGGGCCTACAATAAAATATTGAAAGTATCAAGAACAATTGCTGATCTGGCAGGATTAGAAAAAATTCGGAACGAACACATAAGTGAAGCTATACAATACAGAAGTCTGGATCGTAAATTATGGCTATATGAATAGGAGAAATCATTATGATGAGAACGGGTAATCCGGCATTAAATAAAAAGACTTTTCAAAATTTAGGAGCAGCAGGCAGAGCAGGGACCATGACTCTGGATGGTACTGTTAATAAATCATTTTTACTGCTTTTTTTGCTCTTGGGATCAGCAGGTTTTGTATGGAATAAATTTTTTACAAATCCTGAGGCGGCTAATTTGACCCCTTTTATAATCGGTGGACTGATTGGGGGGCTGATAACAGCATTTATCACAGTCTTTAACAAAAGATATGCAAAAATAACAGCCCCAATATATGCATTATGTGAAGGATTGGTTTTAGGTGGTATCTCAGCTATTTATGAAAATGCCTATCAGGGGATTGTTACCCAGGCTGTGGCTTTGACGGTGGGAATTTTTCTTACCATGTTATTTTTGTATAAAAGCAAAATTATCAAACCTACAGAGAATTTTAAACTTGGTGTGGTTGCTGCAACAGGAGGCATTGCAATTTTTTACTTTCTTTCTATGGTTCTGGGATTTTTTGGTGTGCAAATGCCATTAATACATAGTAATGGCATTTTTGGAATTGGTTTTAGTCTTTTTGTGGTAGTGATTGCTGCCCTTAATCTGGTTCTGGACTTTGATTTTATTGAAACCGGCGCTGAACAGGGAGCACCTAAGTATATGGAGTGGTATGCTTCTTTTGGTTTATTAGTAACGCTGGTATGGTTGTATTTGGAGATACTGAGATTGCTGGCTAAACTGCAAAGCAGACGATAGTTTAAATTAATTATAACCTATCTTATAGATTCTAAACTAATTAAAACCATTTTTATAAAATATAAACCTGCCAGGTATTAAAGACCTGGCAGGTTATTTTAAATCCACTGACTAAAACTGGATTTTCATCGGATCCCAGGTTGGTATTTCTTTAGCTTTTTGCTCTAATATTGATAGCGCCTCCTGCGATAGATAGCGTTTTGGTAAGATCACATTGAAAACATATTTATCAAACCAATCATCGGTCATTGCATAATAACCGGCTTTTCCATTATCAGTTCCCCAGGAATTAGTGACTCGCCATTTCCTGATTTTTCCTGCGTCAGTTGTATCTAATCCGGAGAATACCATGGCGTGATTGGGAATGCAGATACCATAGGCCACACCTTCTTTTCTGGAATAATCCATATCAACATTTAGAAGAGATTCGTAATTTTTTAATCCGGCTGCCATAATTCCATTCTCACTACTCATATCAAAACCGGATGCAGCGGCAAACCAGACAGGAGTTGAATCAAGAACCGCCCGGGCTGTCAAAGATTTGAATTTATCAACTTTAAGATTGATAAAATCCATATCTCTGGCATCTGTGATATTTTTGCAAAAATTAATTTGATAATGTTGGTTATAATCATGTAAGGGATGATCGAGAATACTGATGTAATTTTTTAAATCAATGTTGGTGGCTTCTTTATAAAAACTTTTGGGTGTGAACTTTTTTTCTACTATTTCATCATTTTCGTTTTTAAATCTCCAGATAAATTCTTCATCCGGTTTGACCGGAATCCCTAAGTGATAAACCAGGACGCGATAAACAGCCGCGAGCATTTTTTCTTTTTCTTGCCGCAGCTCTTTAATATTTTTACCCTGTTTATGCAATTTTCTCAGCAAAGCTGCATCTTTTTTAAGAATTCTACTGAGCATTTTATTCATGCCCCGTGTGTTTTTGCTGTTATAGGTTTCAGGCCCTATAGATTTTGGAACAACACCATATTTTTCAACAACTTCAACTACATAATTCCACCAACCCCCATCACCAATAGGTGCTCGAATCAGATCCTGAACACTTCTGTTCAAAATATTTTTTTTGCGAGTTGCAATCACCTGTTCTAAAAAAGTGTTTGATTTTTCCAATTTATCCCAGAAGAAAGAATAGGTTTGAGATAATTCAAAGTCAGAAGACAAGCCATATTTTTCAATAATATCCGGTCGTAAAATATTTAAACCGGCAAACAGCCAGCACCTGCCGGAGTGCTGTTGATCGGTTATATCGGGGTCTTCTAGTGTGAAGTTGAAAATATGATCATATTTGTTGGAAATTTCATGATCAGTTGCCAGTTCTTCTGGTCCATTTTTACTAATAGCATTTAATTTAGCTTTGTTGTTGGCATCCAATTCAAAAGAGTCTTCCAATTTTTGGATTAGATCCGGAGTTAATTTCCCCTCTTCCATATTATAGTTGTCAAAAATACCGGCTATACTTACATTGATGAACAATACACATACAAATCCCAGACTTAATACTCTTTTCATGAGCACCTCCCTATTTTAATATTTGCTCATAAATTTATATGATTTTAACAAAATTATAAATTATTTTATAAATGTTTATCTGGGATACCCCCGTTTTTCAGAAAATAATATAATTAAATTTTAGCATTTAATTATTTAGCCGGCCCCTTTTGAGTTACTTTTATGGCGGGACAAAAGTAACAACATAATAGAATAGATTCAGAAGATAAACGTTATTATACTTGGTTAAATAAAAAGGTCAAAATCTTAATAAAGGGGTCACTAATTTTTTATAGATTGACTATTTTTTGTCCTGGAGACCAGTGCACTTTTTTCAACGAGGAAAAAAGTGCGAAAAAACTCGCCCGCTGGATAAAAAAAGACTAAAATTCCATCCATTCCACTAAACCAATATGAACTTACCCTCTCGGGTTCAAACATATATTTGTTCTTAACGCTCCATTTATGGAATTTCTTAACGCCTTTTTTTATAATGCGGGGAAAGATAAAATCCAATCTATCTTTATGATGTTCAAAATTAACAACATTTTATGTTAAATTTACGACAATTTGTAGGGAGACCTCAGTTTTATAGATGTTTATGAAAAAGTAATAAAGATGGTTGAAAATTAGAAAAGTTTTAAATTAGAATTCTTTTTTATGAAATTGTCTATAGTAATTCTAGGTAAATATATAGGACCTTCAATAAGGTATGTAAAGGTGAGGTAGAATCATAAATATTTTAAATTTTATTGTCGTCATTAGCCTTTAATTTAGTAAATATAAAGGGGTACAATGATCATACCAATTAACTCATAGCCGGCTTGATTTAGGTATGGATAATTGATAAATTAGATTGAAATTTAGAAACAAAGGAAGAATGGAATGGCTATAGATGAATCAAATGTTAAAAAAATTGCAAAGCTCGCCAAGATCAAATTATCCCCTGATGAAGTTTCCTCTTATGCCAATCAATTTGAAAAAATACTTCAATATGTTGATAAGTTAGAAGAACTGGATACGGAAGAAATTGAACCGCTTTCTCATGTTCATGATCTTACCAATGTTTTACGGAAGGATGAAGCCGAAAGTATTGATAATAGAAAACAGTTTTTGGAAAATGCTCCGGGCAAGAAAGGCCCTTATTTCCAGGTTCCCAGAGTGATCGAGGATGAGTAATGAAGATAGTTGGTGTAATACCGGCTAGATATGGATCTTCAAGGCTTCCAGGCAAGCCGCTTAAAAAAATTGCAGGGCAAACTTTAATTCAGCGGGTTTATCAGAATGCAAGAAAAGCGGAAGCTTTGGATTCTATTTTAGTAGCAACTGATGATCAAGCAATTAAAGCGGAAGTTGGCAATTTTGGGGGGCAGGCAGTTTTAACCAGCTCCGAACATACTTCCGGTACTGATAGGATTGCGGAAGTAATTCGAGATATATCATGTGATTATGTAGTAAATATCCAGGGGGATGAGCCCTTTCTTAAACCTTCTGATATTGATCGTGTAGTTGGGGACGTGATTGAAAAAAAATGTAAAATAGGCACCCTGGCAAAAAAAAATATTAGCTGGGAAGAATATAAAGATCCAAATACAGTCAAAGTAGTTATAAATAAAAAAGGTTTTGCGCTATATTTCAGTCGGCACAGTATTCCCTATATTAGAGATCAGGAGAATAGTGAAACTAAAGATATACCGGCTCTCAAACACATTGGAGTTTATGTTTTTACTCGTGAAATCTTACAACGTTTTACAAAAATGGCAGTATCTCCTCTGGAAAAATTAGAGAAATTGGAACAGTTGCGATTATTAGAGGAAGGATACAAAATATACATTACAAAAACAAACCATGATTCTCCGGGCATTGATACGGCGGAGGATTTAAAATTAGCAGAAGGAGTTATTAACCGGGATGAATTCGTCAAGAAAAACTAAATATATCTTTATCACAGGGGGGGTGATATCTGCTCTTGGTAAAGGTATAGCAGCAGCATCGATCGGCTATATTTTAAAATCAAGGGGCTTTGATGTTACAATTCAAAAAATAGACCCCTATCTTAATGTTGACCCGGGAACCATGAGCCCCTATCAACACGGCGAGGTTTTTGTTCTGGATGATGGATCGGAAACGGATCTGGATTTAGGGCATTATGAAAGATTTCTCGATATTAATATGACAAAAGATAATAATACTACAACCGGCATGGTTTACCAGCATGTGATCGAAAGAGAAAGAGCCGGTGATTATCTCGGTTCGACTGTTCAGGTTGTGCCTCATATTACCAATGAAATAGAAAGACGCATATTAAAGGTTGGTAAAAATGAGAAGTTTGATATAGTAATTAGTGAACTCGGTGGTACTGTGGGTGATATTGAAGGGTTACCTTTTTTAGAGGCAATCCGGCAATTCAAACTTAAACATGGTAAAGATAACTGCCTCAATATTCATTTGACTCTTGTCCCTTATATCGAAACTGCCGGAGAAATAAAAACCAAACCGACTCAACATAGTGTAAAAAAATTAAGAGAAATCGGTATTTCGCCCGATATCATTCTGGGGCGAACTAAGCGGCATCTCGATACTAAAACCCGCGAGAAGATATCGCTTTTTTGTAATGTGGATTTTGAATCAGTGATCGAAGCTATTGATGCTGATTCTATTTATGAAATTCCGCTCTTATTCGAAAACCATAAACTTGGCGATATAATTAGTCATAAGCTGGATTTGCCAATGAAACAGTCCCGGCTGGCTAAACTGCGTAAATTTGTAAAAATTATAAAAAATCCAAAACATCAGGTCGCCATTGGAATTTGTGGTAAATATACGGAATTGCATGATGCTTATAAATCTATCCTGGAGTCTTTTATCCATGCTGGTGTAGAAAACAATGCAGAGGTTAATATTAAATGGTTATGTGCAGAGGAAATTGCGAATTCTGATAATCCGAAGAAAGTACTGGATGGTATCCATGGTCTTTTAATTCCTGGTGGATTTGGCGAGAGGGGGATCGAAGGTAAAATTGTCGCAATTCGAGTTGCCAGAGAGCAAAATATTCCTTTCTTTGGGATTTGTCTGGGGCTGCAATGTGCAGTGATTGAATTTGCTCGTAATGTGTGCGGGCTTGAGGATGCCAATAGCACAGAATTTGTAGAGGAAACCAAACAGCCTGTCATAGATTTAATGGAAGAGCAGAAAAATATAACGGATATGGGCGGTACAATGCGTCTGGGACAATACCCGGCTAAGGTAAAAAAAGATTCAATTGCATTTGATTGTTATAAAAAAATCAATATCAGTGAAAGGCATCGGCATCGTTATGAAATAAATAATGATTTTCTTGACGAACTTACTGAAAATGGTATGGTAGTAGGGGCCAAAAACACAGAACTTGATCTCGTTGAAATGATCGAATATCCCAATCATCCCTGGTTTGTTGCATGCCAATTTCATCCGGAACTAAAGTCCAGAATTGACAGAGCCCATCCCTTATTTAAGAATTTTGTCAAAGCAACATTAACTTATAAAAAGGCTTAATCTAAAGTATGAATACAGAACAATATAGCAAAAAAATTATAAAGGATAAAAATAATATATTCTTTATTCTTGGCCCCTGTGTTATTGAATCAAGAGACCATGTTTTATTTATGGCCGAGCAATTAAAAAATATTTCTGAAGAAATTGGTTTTCCTTTTATTTTTAAATCTTCATTTGATAAGGCCAACCGTACTTCGATTAACTCCTATCGGGGCCCTGGAATAGAAGAAGGTTTAAAAATTCTGGAAGAGGTTAAGCAAAATTTTGAACTGCCACTTTTGACTGATATCCATCAACCGGCACAGGCTGTACAGGCTGCTGATGTAGTTAATGTATTGCAAATACCGGCTTTTCTTTGTCGGCAAACAGACCTGGTTATTGCTGCTGGAGAAACGGGCCGGATTATCAATGTTAAAAAGGGTCAATTTCTTTCTCCCTATGATGTTGAACATATTGCTAAAAAAATCACCTCAACAGGTAATAAAAAGATAATATTTACTGAACGAGGTCATAAATTCGGGTATAATAATCTTATCACAGATATTAGGGCTATTCCAATCATGCAAAATATGGAAGGTCAATATCCTGTAGTTTTCGATGCTACCCATAGTGCTCAGATGCCAGGTGGTTCAAAAACAACCGGAGGATGCCGGGAATTTGTGCCTCATTTAGCCCGGGCAGCAGCGGCAGCAGGATGTGATGGAGTTTTTATGGAAATTCATGATAATCCAAAAGAAGCCTTGAGTGATAGCGCTACACAATATCCATTATTGCAAGTCAAAAGTTTATTGCAAAAGGTGGTCGAGATAGGGAATTTAGTGCGGAGAAACAATTGAATAATAAACCAGAACAAAATATGGAAGACAGAATAAAAAAAATCAAGTTGTTAATATTGGATGTGGATGGAGTATTTACTAATGGTGCTTTTTATATCAATGGCTCAGGTAAGGAATATAAAAAATTCTGTGCCCGGGATGGTCTTGGCATCGGACTTATGAAAGCAGTTAAATTTCCTCTAGCGATAATTTCAGGAAAACATTCGGAGGCTACATCATATCGCATGCATGAATTAGGAATAACCGAAGATGTTTTTCAGGGAAAACATAATAAAATTGAATCCTATAATATTATTAAAGCTAAATACGAGCTCGGTGATGATGAAATAGCATATATTGGAGATGATCTGATTGATCTGCCTATCTTACAAAAGGTGGGGGCTGCTTTTACGGTGCCCCATGCCAGCCAGGATGTTCAGGTATATTGTGATTATATCACCAAAAATTCCGGAGGTCAAGGTGCTGTTCGGGAAATTATCGATTTGATATTAAAAGGGCAGGGTAAATTCAAAAAAGCCAAAGAAAATTTACTCGATTATAAAACAGGGGAATAAATGCCAGACTCATACTTAAAAAAAGCTACACAGCTCTTAGAAATCGAGTCAAACGTAATTCGATCTCTAAAGGGTAAAATTGATACAAATTTTAAAAAAGCTGTAGAGGCAATCTTCCATACAGATGGCAAAGTGATTGTCACAGGAATGGGAAAATCCGGATTGGTGGGCAGAAAAATAGCAGCTACTTTTTCCAGCACAGGCACCCCCAGTTTTTTTATCCATCCCTCGGAAGCAGCCCATGGTGATTTGGGGGGCGTTGCTGATGGTGATCTATTAATTATGGTTTCAAAAAGTGGAGAAACTCAGGAATTAGTGGACCTGGTGCCAAGTTTACAGAAACTAAATATTCCTACTATTGGTCTGGTTGGCAATCTGGATTCTTGCCTGGCAAAAAAATGTGATATTGTCTTGAATATAGAGGTTAAATCGGAAGCCTGTCCGCTGGGGATTGTACCCACAGCCAGCACAATTGCAAGCAGTGCTATGGGCGATGCTCTGGCAATTGCCTTGCTTGACAAACGGGATTTCAACAGACGGGATTTTGCTGATCTACATCCTGGTGGATCATTGGGAAGAAAATTATTGACAACGGTTGAAGACCTGATGCATACTGATGGTGAAATACCTTTGGGAAATCAGGGACAACCAATGAAGGAAATTCTGATTACGATGACAGGAAAAGGATTGGGTGTTGTTGGAATTCTGGATGGTAACAGCGAACTTTGTGGTGTTATTACCGATGGTGATTTAAGAAGAGGATTAGAAGATGGGGAGGGCTTTTTGGATTCAAGTGCGGAAAATATTATGACTACCAATCCTAAATGGATAAAAAAGTCCACACTTGCTATTGACGCCTTAAATATAATGGAAAAACATGCAATTACATCGCTTTTTGTATTTAATAAGAAGAAACAGGGCAAACCCATAGGCATAATCCATATTCATGATATATTAAGATATGGGATAATGTCATGAAAAAAGCGATTACTATAGTATTGACATTAATATTGATTGGCTGTAGCGATCTCGCAAAAAATGAGGTAGAGGGCATCAAAAAAGATATTCCGGATCAG
>JAIPHI010000103.1 GCA_021735285.1 Fidelibacterota bacterium
GGAACGTAAACAGTATGAAGGGAATCCTCAAGTAAAATCCAGAATTCGCTCCTTACAAAAGGAGATGTCACGCAATCGAATGATGGCTGACGTTCCCGATGCTACAGTGGTTGTGACAAATCCGACTTTCATTGCTATTGCTTTGCAATATGATCCTCAGGAAAAATCCGATGCACCCAAAGTCATAGCCAAAGGTAAAAGGAAAATCGCTCAAAAGATCAAACATATCGCAAAAGAAAATGAAGTACCAATCGTAGAAAATAAACCTCTGGCCCGGACCTTATATAAGACTACTGAGATAGGGATGGAGATTCCACCTCTATTCTATCAAACTGTAGCCGAAATTCTGGCGAAAATCTTCAAAGAGCAGAAAAGTCGTAATCCTCTTTCAGGAGGTTCTGTGAATGGCTAATCCACTCTCAACACAGAAGGTAACAGATAGGAGCAATATTTATCTAGCTATTGCTGTTATATCGATATTGGCATTAATGATTTTGCCAATACCACCTTTTATAATGGATGTCTTCCTGGTGATGAGTATTACCGGAGGTTTGGTGATTCTATTTGTGGCTCTCTATATTCACAATCCTCTCGATTTTTCGGTTTTTCCCAGTGTCCTGCTGATCATAACCCTCTTTCGACTCTCTCTAAATGTTTCCACCACACGCTTGATCCTTAGTCGCGGATATGCCGGAGAAATAATAAACACTTTTGGTGGTTTTGTGATAGGTGGAAATTACGTGGTAGGAGTAGTAATCTTCCTGATCCTGGTGATTATCAATTTTGTTGTGATCACAAAGGGAGCCGGGAGAATAGCAGAAGTATCTGCTCGTTTTACACTGGATGCCATGCCGGGTAAACAGATGGCTATTGATGCGGACCTCAATGCCGGCTTAATCGATGATCGGGAAGCTCAGAGACGACGAAATTTAATTGCCCAGGAAGCAGAATTTTATGGTGCTATGGACGGTGCAGCAAAATTTGTCCGAGGAGATGCAATTGCCGGTTTATTGATTACATCTATCAATATTATTGGTGGTTTAGCAATTGGTGTTTTTCAAAATGGAATGGGCTTTGGCGAAGCTGCCAACCAGTACACCATCATGACTGTCGGTGATGGGTTAGTAGCTCAGATTCCGGCCTTGATCGTTTCTACATCAGCCGGAATAATAATTACACGGGCAACCGGTGAAGCCAGTATGGGTAACGAGATCACTCGCCAACTGGCGAAGCAACCAAAAGCAGCATTTGTCAGTGCAGGGGTATTATTCTTATTGGGAATAGTGCCAGGGCTTCCTTTTTTCCCATTCACTATTATGGCCGCTATTATAAGCATTATAGCTTTTGGAGCCCAGAAGAAGCAGGAACAATTACTGGAGGAGGAGCAACAGGAGGAAAAAGAGGAAATCGAAGAAGCGGAAGAGGAAAATATTGAAGATTATTTACATCCCGACCCTTTTGAAATTGAGATTGGTTATGGTTTAATCCCGCTTGTTGACAAAGATAGTGGCGGTAATTTATTAGGTAGAATATCTACTATCAGAAAAAGTATTGCCATGGAATTAGGGATTGTAATTCCATCAATAAGAATCCGTGATAATATTCAATTAAAATCCAATCAATACTTATTTAAAATATATGGCATAGAAAAATCTAATGGTGAAGTGCTTCTGGATCATTTTTTAGTACTTAATCCTGATGATCGAGTAGAACTGGAAGGACATGAAACTGTGGAACCAACATTTGGCCTGCCTGCAATCTGGATTCCTAAGAAGGAGAAAGAAAAAGCGGAAGTAGCCGGTTACACTGTGATTGAACCACCGGCCATTATAGCCACTCATTTAATGGAGGTCTTGAAGAATAATGCTCATAAACTCCTGGACCGTCAAAAAACTCAACAGATGCTGGATCATTTAAAAGAAACTCATCCGGCTGTTGTTGAGGGTGTCATTCCGGATATGGTCTCGCTTGGAACCCTCACCCAAATTTTAAAGAACTTACTCAAAGAAAAGATACCGATAAGAAATATGGTAAAAATAATAGAAACAATCGCTGATTATGCAGCCTATTCCAAAGAGGCTGAGGTTTTGACAGAATACGTACGAAAAGCATTATCAGAAACAATTACCGATTATTTAAAACAAGATAATAAAAAATTACCGGTAATTACATTTGATCCCAGATTAGAAGATCATATCATGTCAGCAGTTCAAGATGGCAATGGACAAACCCAAAATCTTGGTTTGAATCCTAATCAAGTTCAAGAAATATTTAATACATTAAACCAAAAAAAGGAAGAAATAGTCATGGAAGGCTCTTCTCCAATATTACTAGTTTCTCCCCCAATTCGTAAAGCGGTAAGAAATTTCACCGAACCCGTACTTCCTGACCTAAATGTAGTAGCATATTCTGAGTTAACACCGGATACAGAAATTAAATCCTTAGGGACAATAGGAGACCCACATGAAAATTAAAAATTTTATAGGGTTGTCCTTTCAGGATGCGGTCCAAAATGCAAAGGCTGAATTGGGAGAAGAAATATCTATTTTGGAATCGAAGAAAGTTGATAATAATGGCAGTCTGCCAGGAGTTAAACATTTAATCCAAATTAGTGTTGTAGATACTTCTGAAAATAGTTCTCCTGAAGCAGCCCCTAATTCTCTCAGTTCTGACCATATTAATTTTAGAAAATCCCAGAATGAATCCCCAAAAAATAGCAATAAACAGACTACAAAACAGAAGCAGGAAGGATATAATTTTAGTGCTGATGAAGCGCAATTTCTTTACGGAGAACTGGAAAAGTTAAATAAATATATCAGAAAATTTTATTTGCCTAAATATCCAGAAGATTACATTGATGTTTTTGAGGGATTGAAAAAAATTGGAGTGGAAACTGAAGATGCTAAACAAATTATTAAAACTACTTATAGCAAATTGAGTTCCGGCGAACAGACAACAAAAGAAAAAATAATAAATGAAATTAGACGCCAGATTTTTCCCATGTTAAGTCCCTATCATATAACACTTAATCAATCCAATACCCCCTTACCGATTGCTTTAATCGGGCCCTCCGGAAGTGGTAAAACCAGAACAATAATGAAATTGGCGACCCATCCGGATTTCTTTGCCAACAGGAAAAGACAAATTATCTCCACAGGAAATTTCGGAGTGGGGACAGAAAGTGCTTTAGAAAAATTTTCAAATTTAACTGGAATTGGTGTTAACCTATTAAAATCCCCCCGGGAAATTCCCAAAACAATCAATAAATATTCAGATGAAGATATCCTCTTTTTTGACACACCCGCCCTGAGCATTGCTCAATCAGATTCTATCAGAAGTATTTATCGTTACTTGGACAAAATCAATCAACTATTAACTTTGTTAGTAGTTGATGCGACTCGAGATATACTTGATGCAAAACATATATATAACAAATATAGTTATATTAATATAGATGGTATCATCATAACTAAACTTGATGAAACTCCCAGAATAGGAAAAGTATTATCACTAATTAACAAAATTGATCTACCTCTATTTGCAATATGTGAGGGGCAATCAATACCTGATAATATTCGCAGGGATTTTAAAGAAGTTATCTGGAAAGAAGTAGAAACCGGAATAAAGGAAACGAATTAATGCAAAAATTAGGAAATAATGTTTTTAAGATAGCAAAGCCGGATACTAACAATAAAGGTCCTCAAGTCTGTACTGTGACCAGTGGTAAAGGTGGAGTAGGTAAAACCAATTTGAGCATTAATGTTGCTATTGCTTTGAAAAAAATGAGAAAAAAGGTACTCTTGCTGGATGCTGATGTTCACCTTGGAAATATCGATCTTTTTCTCGGTATCCACTCTAAATATAATATTTCAGATATTATTCAGGGTGAAAAGGAGATAGATGAGGTTATTTTTAAAGGACCGGGAGATATAGATATTTTACCTGCTTCCTCTGCAGTTATAGACCTACTTGAAGCTGAAGATAAAATTGCTCGTAGGTTGAATCTGGCTTTTGCCCGGTCTGAGAAAGAATATGACTATATGATAGTGGATTCCGGCGCAGGACTATCAAAAACTGTATTGCCTTTTGTTCTGGGAGCGGACAAGGTTATAATAGTCGTTACCTCAGACCCGGCTTCCATAGCCGATGCTTATGGCATGATAAAGATAGTCAAAAATTTCAACGATTCTATTCCAGTACTATTAGTTCCTAATAGAGTAGAAAATAGACAAGAGGGGGAGTCTATTTACAGAAAAATGAAACTGATGGTACAACGTTTCCTTAATAGTCAGATTACCTATGGCGGAACTTTGAATGAGGAACCCTTAATAGAGGAAACAGTCAAACAACAGAAGGCTGTTATCCTGGAACATCCCGGTTCAAATGCAGCCCGCACTCTGAAAGTCATAGCCAAAAATTTGTATGGATTACCAAACAATAGTGATAATCAATATAAATTATTTGAAAGATTTATTGCCAATCGAAATCAATCCTTTGGAGTTGAAAATGAGTAAAATTATCTATTCTTTTGCTTTGTTTATTTCTGTGATAACATTCATTTTTTGTATTGTTAATGGGATCTCTATATTTACCGGATTTGTACGCAGCTCAATAGTTTTTTTAGGGATTCTGTTTACCTTTTCAATTGCTGGCCAAATCTTAAAATTAGTCGTTGTCTATGGTAATAAATCCAAACAAGAAGATGAAGACGCATCTCCACAAGAAGGAGTAGAGAATGAGTCCTAAAATATCAGAGAAAGTTAAAAAAGATCGTAAAGACACAGATAAACTGGTTGAAAAATATCAAAAAACTAAAGATCAGAGCATCAAAGAAGAAATTATTAAACAGTATCTGGGGCTGGTAAAATATATTATCGGAAGGATTAAAGTTCCTAATAATATTTTATTAAAAAGGCAGGATCTTCAGCAATTTGGGATAATAGGTCTGATGGATGCAATTGAACGCTATGATACTTCTCGCAAAGCCAGTTTTAAGACTTTTGCATATAAACGCATTTACGGGGAAATATTAGATTCTTTTCGTAGATATGGGGCCTTTAGTAGAAGACAGAGCGAAAACATAAATAAAGTCCGCAATGGCACAGAACAATTGAGAAAGGCTCTGGGCAGAGAACCAACTATCCAGGAAATATGTGACCAGTTAGAAATCAGTCAAAAAGAATATCACAAAATAGTGCAGCTCACTAATTTAGGATACACTCTTTCTCTGGATGATAAAATCAATAGTGATGACGATGGGAAAAGTCTTACCAGAAAAGACTTGATAGCCGATGACAAAGAGAATACACCTGATTTACTGCTTCAAAAAGAAAGCGTTAAAAAAGAGCTCAAAAAGCACATTAAATCACTGCCCGAAAGAGAAAGAGTAATATTAGCACTTTACTACTATGAAGAATTAACTCTCGGCGATATTGGTCAGGTAATTGGAGTTAGCGAATCCCGGATTTCGCAGATATTAAGTGCTACTTTAAAAAAACTTAGGAAAAAATTAGCAGATTAATAGAAGGCCATAAAATTATGGGTTATGACGACTTAGAAACTGGTGATTTAAATCCTACGGAATCGATCCATTCCATGCGGAATGTCAGTCGAGATAAAAGTAATGATAAAAAGAATGAGCGCCAAAAAAAAGAGCGTAAAGAGAGAAGAGAAGAAAGTAAAAAAGAGCATGATTCCATTGAGATAAAAGGCAAAAACAAGTCACAAGATGAGGACATAAGTTTTAAGACCAAAGAAAAAAAACAAAAAGACCCGTCTAATATAAAAGGTAAAAATATTGATATCATTATTGAGTAAGAGTTATAAAAAAATAGAGGTAGAAGATGAAAATACGAAATTTTAGACATAAAATACTATCATTCGTAATCTTTTTTTATGTTTTTAATTTATTACAAAATTTCATTATATTTGGAAACACAAAAAGTGATTCAGTAAAAATAAGCATTGATCAAAAGAATTTAGAAAAAAGTCAGACTTTAAAGGTGAGTATTCCGTACAAGAATAGTACTCAAAAGAGTATATCTAACCCCATTATCGATGAAAATCCTGCTAATGGTGATTTTGAGATAACATTTTCATCAGTAAATCTAAGCCCCAATAAAAAGCAACAAATATCTAAATCGACTGAAAAAGTTCCCTTATCTATCCTGTTATTTTTTCTGGACAACAGGAAATTAAAAATTGTAGTTAAAACAGCCCAGTATCAAAATCTTAACAGTTACTACTCTTTTGAAGATGAAACATATTATTTTGTTATCTCCTATGCCGGTCAATCTCAACTAATTTCTTCGCTTAACCAAAATCCGCAGCAAGATACATCACCTAACAATACACTCAAGGAGACTGCCTCCCCTTATGAAACTGACCCTAATAATAGCTCCAATAATTCCAAAACTGAGGCCAGACAGAGTCAGTCCAGACATGCAAATACCAGTTTTTTGGGTATTCTAGGTCGATCTATAAAATCAGCCCTGCTTGTTGCCATGATTATAATTTTTCTTGTATCTGCCACTGCTTTAGTGATTAGAATATATTCCGGAAATAATATACTTCTCCCCTATTTGAAAGAAGTTAAAAAATCCTTAACATCTAATAGCTCAAAAACAGAGCAGACTAAACATAGTCGAGCAGAAATCAACCAGAAAATGCAAACCATTAAAAAGAAAGAAGAGAAGCAACAAAGTAATAGGAATGTAGCAGACCTCGATGATAAGGTTGCAGAAATTCAAAAAATAATGAATAAACAGAATTTAACCTATGACGAGGCGGAGTTATATTTTAACATGAATCAGGGTAATTTTAATGCATAAATCCTATTTAGCCGGTAACGAAAAAAAATATACTGTTAGGCGGGATCTGCAAAACTTAATAGATAGACTCGAGAAAGGAATGGTTGTAAACGGCCGTGTCATAGAGCACGTTCAAGATAATAAATATTTAGTGCGAATTTGGGGCTATAATATTTATACAAAAAGCGAGAAAAAACTAAAATTACAAGATGAAATAAAATTTGAGATTATGCAGCTTGCTCCAAATTTAACTCTAAATCCTATTCATTCAAGCCCTCAAATTGAAGACCATAGTACGGAAAACCGAACAGACATTATAGTAAATTAAATCAGAGGCAATCAATGAAGGCCCCCAGAAATAATAAATTACAGGATTATATTACTACAGTTACTATTCTTGAAAGTCTATCAGATGCCATCTTCATTCTGGATATAAACGGTTCAATAGAATACGCCAATGAAAGTGCTTTGAAATTATTGCAGGTAAAATTGGATAATGTGATAGGTGAGTGTATTGATAAATTTCTTATTGATAAAGATTTTAAGATTAAATCATCCAATAATCAAAAAGCCCATAAAATCGATCAGATCATAGAAAGATTTAATGATGGTATATTTGAAAATATTGAAGCTGCTTTAATAAATGAAAATAATATTGTGCCTGTTATTCTCAATTTTAGCGTAATAAAAGATAATAATAAAGATAAATATATTATATTGGCTGCTAAAGATATCACTCAATGGCGCCAATTGGAGAAAAAATTAAAAAGACAACAAGCCATTTCAATTTCTCGAGACAGACTCAGAATGTTGGGAGAGCTTTCAGTGGGCCTCATCCATGAATTAAGCCAGCCCTTGAGTGCTTTGAAGATGAGGCTGGGACTAATCGCTTCCCAATATCTGGATCAAAAAAATTATCAGGAAATGGCTAAAGAATTTCAAGAGTTGAACAATCTGATCAATCGTATGGAATCCAGTATTCAGAATATTAGGTCCTATGCTCATCAAACTGAAAATAATATGATTTCCATGGTTGCTATTGGAGAGGTTCTGGAAGCAGCTCATAAGCTGGTCGTCTATGAACTAAATGAACATAATATTCGGCTCAATATTAACAAACCGAAGAAACTACCTTATGTACTCACCAATCGTTTACTATTAGAACAGGTTTTTATTAATCTGCTTAAGAATTCGATCGATTCGATCAGTGCCATGAATATACCGGAAGATACGGAAAAAGAGATTCATATTTCATTAAAATCAGTAGAAAATAAGTGGGTGGAAATAATTATCGACGATAATGGGGAAGGTATCGACTCCAGTATTAAAGATAAAATTTTCGAACCATTTTTCACAACCCGCGAAAAGGACAACCATTCCGGTATCGGACTTACAATTTCAAAAAACATAATCTCCTCCCTGGGAGGTGATATCGGTGTAAATAATAAGCAGCAGCAAGGCGCAAGATTTAAGGTCAGAATACCCATTACAAAGGAAGATGAAAAAACTCAACTCATGAATTTAATCCAAATGTTAAATACAGGATAAAAAGTATGGAAAATTCGTTCAATACCCGGTTTTTAAATGAAATTGTTACAATCCTCCAAAAAGGCATGGATTCTCAAGATACATTTGAAGCTATCTTTAATCTTCTGAAGAAAAATATATATTTTGATTCAGCTACTTTATTCTTATACAAAAAGCAAAAAGATAAACTGAAAGTTATCCACAGCAAAGGGGAAGATATTGTAGATCTTGCCAGTGAATTCAATTTCGAACGGGGCAATGGGATTAGTAGCTGGATAAGTAAACAAAAGGAGCCGATTATTTTGCCCTCACTGGAAAAATCACGGCCTGGTGAGGATCACCGTTTTAGCTCGTTTGTATCGATGCCTTTGTGGGCCGCTGACAAATTAATAGGCGTATTTAATCTTGGACATTATGAGCCTAATTTCTATCAACGGGATGATATCAGTAAATTTAGAATAGTGGCCAATCAACTATCTATGATCATGGAAAAAATCCAGTTACAAAAAAAGTTACAGGAAAAAAATACAAAACTTAAAAATACAGTTGCCAAACTCAAAAAGACTCATAAAAAATTAATTCAGAAAGAACGCCTGGCGGCAATAGGTGAAGTAGCGGTGACAGTCAACCACGAAATCAATAATCCTTTGACTTCGATAATTGGTTTGGCGGAAGTACTGGAATTAGCCTTTAATACCGGTAAAAAGGAAAAAGTAAAAGAGGGTTTACAGGGTATTTTAAAAGAGGCCAAACGCATTCAAAAAGTTACACAAAAATTGGCTAATGTTAGCGAATCAAAATCTATATCCTATCTCAATTCTCAAAAAATGATCGACATTAATGATTGAGATCATAAGCTTAATCAGACTTTTTAAATTTACAAATCTCTTTTCTATAAAATGGTCCTCCTAAAAATTTTCCTATCATTCAATAATTTTCTATATTTATCATGTTGATAATTCAACTCTAGAATAATGCAAAATACGCTTAGAGATAGGAAAAAATATAAATTTACACTTACGGTAACAATAAGTAGAATCAACCTCATATTTTTAATCTATACTCTATGAAAATAATTCCTAATCTGGTAAATAATTCCGCTCATACTATCTTTTTCCGATTGTTAATATTTATTAAATATGAATATATTTTTATCAATTTTCAAACATATTAAACATTATTTTTCAATACTTTAACGATATTATTTAAAAATACATAATAGGATTATAAAAATTAAAATTTAAATGGCAAAATTATTGCCTCATGCTTAATGGAATCATAAGGAGATTAGTAAGATGGATTTCAAACTTAGTGAAATAAAAAATGCTCTGGTTACCCAGGTCAATAAAAATAAAATAGTG
>JAIPHI010000104.1 GCA_021735285.1 Fidelibacterota bacterium
CCAATTTAAGGCCTTCCCTGGTTTAAATACTTCAAACAAGTTTTCCCTTCCCTACTTGCCGGCTCTCAAGGTTATGATTACCCGACTTTCAAACGGTACTATGGAAAGGCTAAGACTGCCTTCGTCCATCTCCTAACCTAACTTTTAATTCGGCTGGGATACCATCACGGCACACTCTTATTCTTAACGCTCGATAGGGAAAGTGTGCTCTCCTATCAAACTTGGTTTCTTAATATCGGGGCAAACCAGGCTCCGTATCTGCGCATGGAGACGTTAGGCTCTCCCGTGTTTCCATGTAAACCTCTCTGCCTTTGATACAGCCTACGACTCCGACCGAGTCTCTATTTCTTGTCATACGAAATATTAATTTTGCACCAACCAGTAGTAAAGTTAATGCCCCGGTAATAAGTAGCCTTTCGAAGCTCAATACTGCACCTTCAGCAATCACTGTTTACGCTTCATGCTAACATCTCTGTTAACTATGCAAAACTCGCTTACGGTGGTTGACCAAACCTTCCGTGTTCATAATTTAAAAGAACTGGCTTACTTAAAAAGATGTTTCATCTATATATAAACGCCCTAATCCTCATCTTTATGGACTTACACGGCGCAAACTACTTTGCCACTTGACTAATTTGCCAATATACAACATCCCCACTCGACCAATCTATAATTCAAAATTCTTAATACTCAATTCAGGAACTTTCCCGTTTCCATTTATCTCAAGGTATAAATTTGGTCTCCTTCTATTTTCTACGGGCTCGGGGGGCTGAATTTATAAACAATTATCCCGCGAGAAAAAAGCCTATTAAACCACCCCAGATCATACTAATCCAAGGATTACTTGTAATCGGACAAGTGCCTGTTCTACAGCCAATAAACTTATAATACAAATAACCTAAGCCGGCTCCAGCAGCAGTTGTCAAAATCTTTATTATTATCTTGTTGGATGTAATAAAACTAATAATATTGTTCATAATAACTCTACTTTATTGGATTAATAATTTTACATTCTTAAAAATGTACTAATTAGAAAGCATCTTTCTCAATTTTTTTGACATTGTCATCAATTTCTTTTTCGAGAATTTCTGGCAAACCTTTAATTTCAGCACTAAGAAAGCCTTTCACAATCAAACTAATTGCCTGGTCTTCAGTTAAGCCACGAGCCATTAAATATTCAATCTCATCCTGGGCAACCTTTCCTACGGCTGCTTCATGAGAAAGATCAATATCCGAAAGCCTGCCATCTAACTCAGGAACTGTGTAAATGCGTCCCTTGTCACTTAAAACAAGGCCCTGGCATTCCAGATGCCCCCGGGCTTTTAGTCCTTGACCGGAAATGAGTCCTCTGGATATAATTTCTCCACCGGTAGTTAAGGCTTTGGATACAATCTCTGTACTTGTATTTTCAGCTTCCAGGAAGACTTGCGCTCCTATATCCAGATGAGCCCCCTGGGGCGCTACTAGAATACTGTTAAATGAAGAGGAAGCGTCTTTGCCTACATGATGGGCAGCAGGATTCATTTGCACATCTTTAACAGCTTTCATACTAATATAATTCGAGATAAATTGTCCACCTTCTTCAATCCTGACCCCGGTTCGAGGTCTAACTTTTACATCTTCATCCCAATTATGGATCATGGAATAAGTTACTTTAGCACCTTTTTTGACATAGATTTCCGAAACTCCGAGATGAGCACTTGTTTGATTGGACTTCTCCTTTGATGTACAGCCGGTAATTATATCAACTTCGGAACCTGCTTCAGCAATTATTACATTATGGACAGTTTGAACTGTACCTGAATGTTCCAGATATAAACAGGTTTGGACCGGAAAAATTGATTTCTGTCCCTCTTTTGCTCTTATGAAATAGCCCTGACCATCATTCTCTTTGACTTTTTTTGTATATTGATCCTTATCAGGGGCAACTAATTTCCACCAGTAATCATCTAAATTATCATATTTTCTGCTGGCATCCTCCATACTCAGTAATTCCACACTATCTTGGGCGATATTGCAATGCACAATTGACTGGTCTTTCATTAAGAATGTACCTGATTTATCACCTGAATCCAGATCAATTCCAGCATGTATCATTCGCTTTTTATCAGCAGCACTTAATTTTGATAAATCTTCTTGATAAGGATGTTCATCTTTTTTTTCAGTAGTTAACATTTCAAGTTTTTTATTCATATTATACCCTTTGGTCGCATTTTTTACATTCTTCAAAACCATTTTCTTTGATCATATTTAAAACTTCTCCGGGATTTCCTTTACAGACAATATGACCATCAATAAAAACAATGGCTCTATCTGCATTAACGTACTCTAGAATATGCCCGGTATGAGTAATTATAAAGCCAGATCTTTTTCTTTTTTCATGACGTTGTTTTTGAGTTAAACCATTTTTTTCTATAATCAGGTTTTCATGGAGCAGATCATTAATTGTACGGCCAATTAGTTCCACATTTTCAACATCAACTCCTGACTCCGGCTCATCCAGTAAAAGCAGATCCGGTTGTAATGAAATTAGCTGCAGCAACTCCGAACGTTTGATTTCTCCTCCGGAAAAGCCATCATTCAAATAACGATTCAGAAATGCATCAGCATTTAATTGATTGGATAACTGCGAGTAATCTGTCTCAACATCTCCCGCTAAATTAATAAGATCATTGACAGTGACACCTTTTACCACCGGGGGGCGTTGGAACATCATTCCAATACCCATTTTGACTCTCTCATCAATAGATAAATTTGTTATATCCTTACCTTTAAAGAAAATTTTTCCTTCTGTAATATCGTATTTATCGTAACCCATCAAAGCCATTAATAAAGTAGTTTTACCGCTGCCATTCGGTCCAAATAGGGCTACAATTTCACCGGTTTTAATATCTATGTTGATATTTTTAAGAATTTTCTGATTTTCTATTTCGACTGTGAGGTTGTTAATTTTCAACATTTTTAGATCTCCATCATTTAATGTATTATTCATTATTTATTAGTATTAATTCGATAGTATAAATTTAAATTAGTTACACCTGAAGTTCAAACCTATTGTGTTTTAAATATTAAATAAAATTGAAAATATATCTTGACAAATTACCAAACGGTTATTAATTTAAGGTTGTAATGAATACAAAAATAAAAAATATCAAAATGTATCTTGAAAGCAATAATGTAAACCCTACATATCACCGCATTGTTATTTTTCAATATATGGAAAACAGTACCAGGCATCCTACAGCTGAACAAATCTATACAGATATAAAAAAAGAAATTCCAACCATCTCTAAGACGACAGTATATAATACTTTGAATTCATTTGTTAAAAATGGTATAGCTGAAAAATTAAATATTGCAGATAGTGAAGTGCATTATGATATTCCGGATAATGGCCATGATCATTTTCTTTGTATCAACTGTGGTAAAATTTATGATATCAAACCGGAATATTCCAAAAGTAATATAGAGATTAAAAGTATTCAGGGCCATAAAATCACACAGTTGCATTGTTATTATAAGGGTATATGTAAAAGTTGTAGAAATGATAAAAAGTAAACAAAGGTTGACTTTTTAACTATTTAATGGTAAATAAATAATTGAATCATAAATGAAAAAATTAAATAATAATGATTGGAAAATAGAAGCGCTAACTTTCTGTCAAATTAACAAAACAAAAGGAGAAAAAAATGAGTAAGTATGAATGCACTGTTTGTGGTTATATTTATGATCCGGAAAAAGGTGACCCGGACAATGGAATTGAACCCGGAACAGCATTTGAAGATCTACCGGATGATTGGGTATGTCCGGAATGTGGAGTAGGCAAAGAAGAGTTTGAAGAATTAGATTAATAAATATCCGGGGGAATCAGGATATTATAAGTTTAGGAGGGTATTATGCCGATGTTTAAACCTAGCGAGGTCTATCAGTTTGCTGTAAAAATTGAAGAAAATGGTGAGCATTTTTATAGAAAAATTGTTGAAAAAATGGAAGATGAGGAAGTGAAAGAATTATTTCAATTCCTTGCTGATGAAGAAGTAAAACATCAAGAAATTTTTGAGAAAATGTTGGAAAAAATAGAGGATTATAATCCACCTGAGAGTTATCCGGGAGAATATTTTAATTATCTCCGGTCTTATGCTGAAAATCTTATCTTTAGTATAGAGACATTAGAGCAAGAACTTGCTGATATCGATAGTTCACTATCAGCAATTAATTATGGAATTAAAAAAGAACTCAATACAATATCATATTATAATGAAATAAAAAATATGGTTCCTGATAGTGAAGTCAATAAAATTGAATCAATCATAGCCGAAGAAAGGAAACATGTTGTAAAATTGTCAGAAATTAAAGAATCATTGAACAAATAATCTATTTAATTCAAAGAAAGGAGTATATAAATGGACGAACAAGAAAAAATCTTAATAGGGGATAAGTTGCCAGAAATGAAAGTTCAAACAACTCACGGTGAGATAAGTTTACCGGATGAGTATGAAGGTAAATGGCTGGTTTTATTTAGCCATCCTGCAGATTTTACACCGGTTTGTACTACAGAATTTGTATCCTTTCAAAAACATTATGATGAATTTAGAGAATTAAATTGTGAACTACTGGGTTTGAGTATTGATCAAGTATTTTCGCACATAAAATGGACCGAATGGATTGAAGAAAATCTGGATACGGAGATTGAATTTCCCATTATTGCCGATACTACTGGTGGCGTTTCAGAGAAGCTGGGTTTTATTCACCCCAATAAAGGCACCGACACTGTGCGCGCCGTTTTAATAGTTGATCCTAAATCGACAGTTCGAGCTATTCTATATTACCCTCAGGAATTGGGCCGCAATATGGATGAAATTGTAAGAATGGTAAAGGCCTTTCAGGTAGGCGCCAAAAATAAATCTGCTATGCCTGCCAATTGGCCGGAAAATGAATTAATCAAAGACAGAGTAATTGTACCACCCGCCAAAAGCGTTCAGGATGCCAAGAAACGTAAAAGCTCCGATGAATATGAATGTTACGACTGGTGGCTCTGTCACAAAGAAGCAAAAAAGTAGAATCAGCTTGTTCGTTCATGAGCACTATTGTAAATATCCGGAAAGATGGTCTCGTAGCAAGTAATAAAGTATAACGTAACTAATAAATTTTACTAAGTTGCATTTATTATGATCAAATTTTTGTAAGTAATGAAAATTGAAAATTATTCACTTTTTACGAGACCATTATATTTTTTGAATGTTAAATATCTATTATAATATTTGTGATTGAAAAAATCAAAATTTAAGAAAAGGGGGCTAACACAAAGTTAATTATAATATAAATCCGCACGGATTTATACAATTAAAAGGAGAATAAAATGGCTAAAAGAAATGTAGAGTTAATCAAAAAAGCTGGTGTAGATGTAGAAGTTTTGAAGAAAAAGTTGATAGATGCTGCAGCAGCAGAATTTACCACTTATTATTATTATACTAATCTCCGTACTCATGCAGTTGGTTTAGAAGGTGAATCTATTAAGGAAATAATTGAAGATGCAAGGTTAGAAGATCGAAACCATTTTGAGGCATTAGTTCCCAGGATTTATGAGTTAGGCGGTAGTTTGCCTAAAAACATTAATGACTTTGCTGGTCGAGCTGCCTGCATGGATGCTGAATTGCCCAATGATCCTACGACAGAAAATCTTCTTAAAGTTCTTCTTGATGCTGAACGATGTGCAGTTGAAGTCTATACTGATATTTGTAATTTTACGCATGGCAAAGATCCGAGAACTTATGAATTATCAGCAGCGATTTTGCATGAAGAAACAGAACATGAAGCCTGGTTTGAAGAACTTCTTACTGGTGAACCTTCAGGTCATTATCGAAGAGGTGAACCAGGAGTTAGTCCCTATGTTTCGAAATTTATCCAGAATAAATAGTTCTTATCTATCAATTAATTAAATTGAAAAGGAGGTTCTTTTATGAAGAAAAGAGATGTGTATAAGTGTGATATATGTGGTAATGTTGTTGAAGTCTTGCATGTTGGCGGTGGCCAATTAGTTTGCTGTGGTGAAGATATGAAATTATTGGAAGAGCAAACTGAAGATTCTTCCACAGAGAAACATGTTCCTTTCATAGAAAAAGAAAATGATAAAGTAACCGTTAAAGTAGGTGAAAACACTGCTCATCCAATGGAAGAAAAACACTATATCGAATGGATAGAATTAATAGCCGATGGCAAAGTACATCGTCAATATCTTAATCCTGGAGATAAACCTGAGGCAGTTTTCCATGTGCAAGCAGAAGAATTGTCAGCCCGTGAATATTGTAATGTTCATAGTTTATGGAAAAGTTAAAATCAAATATGAGGTAAGCTAATTATGTTGAAAGAGAAAGTTGAAAAAGCACTTAATGAGCAAGTCAATAAGGAATTGTTTTCGGCTTATATTTATCAGGCTATGGGTGCTCAAGCGGCTCATGATGGATTTGATGGTATTGCCAATTGGATGGACGCCCAGGCTCAGGAAGAGATGTTTCACGCCCGGAAAATATATGATTATATCAATGAACAGGGAGGTAGAGTCACTCTGCAGACTATTGAAGAACCACCTTCTGAATTTGAATCTCCCAAAGCCATGTTTGAGAAAGCTCTCGAACACGAACAGTTCATTACAGAATCGATCAATGATCTTGTTGATCTTGCCAAAGAAGAAAATGATCATGCTACCGAGATATTTCTCCAGTGGTATGTTACCGAACAGGTTGAAGAAGAAGATAATGTCGGTTCTATTTTAGATAAATTAGAATTGATAGGTGATAAAGGTCGGGGCATGTATATGCTTGATAAAGAATTGGCTGAACGTTCCTTTACCTCTGAAGAAGACGAAGAATAAGTTAATTTAATCCGGTGGGTGAGATATTCTTCCACCGGATTATTATTTTGTGAGAATATCTACGGACCAAAAGTTATATTTTAAATCGACTGCTGATATATTAAATTTTGCAATCGAAAAAGACTAAAGATGATCAAATTAACAAAATGTTTAAACCATTTAAATTATAGTGATTTTCAAAAGTTTTGTCTGATGTAGCATAACTATCCTTAGTTGTGGGTTTTCCTGAAGCCTTCAATAGGCTGAAGGGAAAAATAGATTTAACTAGTATTTGTAATAAATTATATATATCATTTCATAAGACAACTTATTTGAAAATTGCTATATATACAGATTTAAGTAATATTACGAATAATCAGGAACTAGAAAGGTTATTTGAATTTTTGACCAATGAAGAAGTCAAACATAAACTGAGATTTGAAACCGAATATGATCAATTGATTTTAATTGATAATTAAAATTTGAACAAAGGAGGCTGTAATGATGAAAGATTTCCTAATCATTGTTATTAATAAACGCAAGAAGGAAGCAGTGAAAGTACAACAAATCTTAACGGAATGGGGATGTTTTATAAAAACTCGATTGGGTATGCATGAAGGTGTACTCGAGGATTGCTCTGAAATTGGTAATATTTTTATAGAACTAGTTGGTGATAAAGAGAAACATAAAGAATTAAATAGAAAACTAAACTTGTTAAAGGGTATTACTGCTAAAATAGTCAGCCTGGAAGTTGAAGAATAACTGTCCAATACTATCTGGAATTGGAATTACAACATTTTAAATAACTTATAAGTTTCTTAAAATTTGGGACTTAGTTGTTATATTTAAGGATTATAGTTTTCTATTTCCTATTCTGAACTTAAACAATGATAATAAATAACTTTGCGAGGTTATAGAGCTACCGCGGAAAGATGTAATGGACACAAGATAGCATTTTATTAGTCTCTCAAAATTATTATTTTTACTAGGATAAGAGGAGGTATGTATGAACGATAAAACAATAGCATTTTTTGACTCAAAAGATTATGATAGAAAGGTATTTACCAAAATAAATGAAGAATTTAATTACACTCTCAAATTTTTCGATGATCATCTAACTCCGGAAACTGCAATTCTGGCCAAAGATTCTGATGCTGTGTGTATTTTTGTTAATGATCAGTTAACTGCGGAATTGATCGAGCAATTAAATGCGTATGATATTAGATTAACTGCACTTCGTTCAGCCGGTTACAACAATGTCGATCTGGAGGCTGCTTACAAAAATATGCATATTGTTAGAGTGCCTGCTTATTCCCCTTATGCTGTTGCCGAACATACAATCGGTCTGATATTGTCTCTAAATAGAAAAATACACAAAGCCTATTACCGCATAAATGATAATGATTTTACTATCAGCGGGCTGATTGGTTTTGATATGCATGGTAAAAGTGCGGGTGTGATTGGAACCGGAAAAATAGGGAAAATACTAATAAAAATATTAAATGGATTTGGCATGAAGATTTATGCCTATGATCCATATCCGGATAAAGAATATGCTGAAGAAATGAATTTTGAATATGTCGCTCTGGATACTCTCTATAAAGAATCAGATATAATCTCCCTGAACTGTCCGCTTACAAAGGAAACTTACCACATGATCAATGAAGATAGCATTGCAAAAATGAAAGACAAAGTAATGATTGTTAATACCGGAAGAGGGCATTTAATCGATACTCAAGCTCTGATTAATGCTCTAAAAAATCAACAAATTGGTTCGGCAGCCCTCGATGTTTATGAAGAAGAGAGTAAATATTTCTTCGAAGATTTCTCCAGTCAATTGATAAGTGATGATGTGTTAGCTCGTTTACTTACATTTAATAATGTTTTGGTTACATCCCACCAGGGCTTCTTTACTGAAGAAGCACTTGATAATATAGCAACAACTACCCTGGAAAATATTACGGAATATTTCGCAGGGAAAGCTTTGACCAATGAGGTCTGTTATAGATGTAAAGAATTCGGTGGTGATGACCCCTGCAGAAAGGAAAGAAAAGGCCGCTGCTTCTAAATTAGGAGAGGAGATCAAAATGGGTAATGAAAATTTTCTATTTGCATTCTTATTAACATTATTTGCCGGATTATCAACGGGAATAGGAAGTGCCTTAGCCTTTTTTACCAAAAAAACGAGCCCGAAATTTTTATCTACCAGTTTGGGTTTTTCTGCCGGAGTGATGATATATGTATCTTTTGTGGAAATCATTCCCAAGGCTCGTGATTCTATGATCGAAGGAATGAGCTACAAAGCAGGTCACTGGTGGACAGTAGTGGCTTTTTTTACGGGTATTCTTGTTATAGGATTGATCGATAGAATCGTGCCTTCCTATGAAAATCCACATGAGGTAAAAAATCTTGATGCTATAGACAAAAGTCCGGAAGAATTGGAAAAGGAAAATTTAATGCGTATGGGACTGTTTTCTGCTCTTGCTATTGCCATCCATAATTTTCCTGAAGGTTTGGCTACTTTTACTTCCGCTATCAAAGACCCAACTTTAGGTATCCCCATTGCAGTAGCCATTGCAATCCATAATATTCCCGAGGGAATCGCTGTCTCTGTGCCAATCTACTTTGCCACCAAGAGTAGAAAAAAAGCTTTTGGATATTCATTTTTATCAGGAATATCCGAACCATTGGGAGCAGTTTTGGGTTTTATAATTTTGCGACCTTTTATGGGCCCTGGTGTTT
>JAIPHI010000105.1 GCA_021735285.1 Fidelibacterota bacterium
GAGGAACCTATTTCCAGTCGGGATTCATTAGATGCTCTTGAGACTTCTTATCTCGATTTTATAAATAAACTAAAACAAGTTATTCCCGGTCAGGAATTAGGAGAAAGTAGCTTTAAGTTCTGGGATTATATTGAAGCGATGGGAATGGAAGATATGGTCAGAGTTGGCGCCTTTGATAAATTGGTTTTTCAATCTGACAATTTTAAAGCAGAGCGTATAAAAGAGGTGGCTTCAAATGTTCTCAAAGTGATAGAAAATTTTGAGTGGGCTGATCAACTAGCTGATGAATTAGCAAGTCTTCTCATCGCCACTTATAAAAAGTTACAATTAGAGAGTGGACATTCAGCAGAGGAGTGGTTTGAAAAATTAAATAGAGATCATGGGGGATTTATGTTTAGTACTGATATTTTTGCAAAATTGCCTGATAAACTGACTCCGGAAATTCATCCTAAATTAGCAGAGGAATCATATTCTGTATTTATTGATAATCCTGAGGAAGCATATATTCGGCTCCAGAAAGCCGCTGGCTATAGTATAGATTGTCTCTGCCTGACAAAGTATAGTCCTCAAAAGCTCAGAAATAAGTATCAGTTTGACAGGGTTGATATATACTGGTTTTCTTACAAGAAAACTGAGCAGGAAAAAACTGTACTGCCCGATGATATTCCGGCGCTTAAGATTTTTTTAAAGAGAAATATTGAAAATATTGCAGGGTTACAGCTTCTTATTGATTGTTTAGATGAAATCCGTTTATCACATGGCGGGGAAAATACAATAAAATTTATATCATCGTTAGTCGAAACTTGCAGGGAAAATCAGGCTAATTTGTATATTGCAGGGCGGCTTGGAAATTTTACAAAAGATGAAGTCAATTTGATCCAAAACATTTAGAATTTAGGTTATGAAATTGGAAATTTTTACCAGTTTAATGTTGGCTAATAGTATTATTATAATTTTTGCAGCACTCTTTTTTACCTATTACTCATTACGTTCTATGAAATTTAAAAAGGAGCCTTTGACCCGCCAAATAATGGTAGCCGGGATCTTGATCTTTCTGGTGGCCGGTATTCTGGATCATTACTATTTATGGATGCATGGAGTTCGCAAGCTAGGAGGATGGCTTCTATTTATAATCGAGTCATTCGGCATCATAATAATAGCCTTTGGTAGCTTAAGCACCTGGAAGAAAGTCCAAAAATTATATAATATACCTTTGAGAGATTTGGCTCGACAAATTTCTGATATTAGGCATCATTTAGCAGGAATTAGTATTTTACTTTTATCTATTCCATTAGATATTATAGGCTCTGTAGTGGAAATACCTTATTTTTCCGGATTAAATGTAATAGTATATACTCTTCTGGCTGTGGGGCTTTTAATATTAGCCATTAATGCCCGAATTGAATATAGTTCTATGGAAAAGATAGAGAAGCCTCCTCATGATTTTGATCCAAATTATTTAAAAAGAGGAAAATTATCGACTCTTAGAGAGGATATTGCATTGACTTATGCTTTTACCTATTTGATGAATTCTTATTTGGCTAAAATCACCCCAATGCTGGGTTCACAGGTTATCCAAAATACTTTAAAATCCTGGGAAGAAGAACATCCCTTGCTTTTTCAAAATTTACAGAAGGGGAATAATTGTGAGATATCAGAAGCGGATCTGATTAATAATCTGGATAGAGTTTATAACAAAGAGAGATTGGCTTTAATTAAGAAAGAATTCTCATCACTATTGTCCTATTTTCTGGAATTAATTGGTAAGATCATTAATTATCGCACTGCCAATAAAATTTTAAGTGATAGCTATGAAAAATTAGAAAGATATTATGAAAATCATCCTATTGTTGGAAAAATATTACGAATTATACCTTCGGGGTACCTGGAAAATAAGAAGTTGGCATTACTAACAAAAGAGGAACTGGAGAAAAAAGTTAGAGCAAGGACTAAGGAATTAGAAAAAAGTAATGAGCAACTGATTGCAGAAATCGAAGAACGGAAAAAAGTAGAGAATAAACTAAAAAAATCACTGCAGGAGAAAGATATATTATTAAGAGAAATTCATCATAGAGTCAAAAATAACCTTCAGATAATTTCAAGTTTATTGAATCTTCAGTCTAAAAAAATCAAAGATCGAGATGCTCGAGCAGCTTTTCAACAGAGCTGTGATCGGATTCGAACTATGGCTGCGATCCACAACCAGTTGTATCGTTATGAAAATTTGGCTCAGATAAAATTCAGTAAATATGTTAAAGACCTAACTAATTATTTGTTTAGATCTTATTCTATTTTAAGTGATCATATTAAATTAAATCTGGAAATAGATGAAAATATATTCTTAGAAATTGATAAAGCAATTCCCTGTGGTTTGATAATCAATGAATTGGTTACGAATGCTTTAAAGTATGCTTTTCCTGACCAAAAAGAAGGGCATATCGAGATAGAAATGAACATGAAAAATGATAAAGATGTAGCTTTAGTTATAAGTGATAATGGTCAAGGTTTACCGGCAGATTTTTCTTTTGATAATACTGATACGCTGGGAGTTCGGCTCGTTAATCGGCTGGTTGATCAATTAGATGGTGATTTTAAATATTATAATAGTAATGGAACTCAATTTTTTATTACTTTTCCCAATAAATAGATGTATATTTGAAGTAACAATGAAAAATATTATAGAAAGGAGAAAATATTGGATAAAGCAGAAATCCTGATTGTTGAAGATGAATCAGTAACTGCGCTTGAAATTGAAGAAAAATTAAAAAGTATCGGCTATAATATATGTGATATTGTATCAAAAGGCGAAGAAGCAATCAAAGTGGCAAAACAGCAAGTCCCTGATCTTGTTCTCATGGATATTAAATTAAAGGGCGAGATGGATGGTATTGAAGCTGCTAGAATAATTCGCGCAGAACAGAATTTACCGGTTGTTTATTTAACTGCATTCGCCAATCAAGAAATGATGAAAAGAGCGAAAATTACCGAACCCTATGGCTATATCTTAAAGCCCTTTGATGAAAGAGAAATGCAAACTCAGATTGAAATAGCATTATATAAACATAAGATGGAAGAAGAAATATATAAGATAGATAAACTAGAGTCGATAGGTGTGCTCGCCGGAGGAATCGCTCATGATTTTAATAATTTACTTACGATTATCATGGGTAATTCACAATTGGCTAAAATGTACACCAATGATAAAAAAATTCTGGAAAAACTTGAGGAGACTGAAAAAGCGGCTATGAGAGCAAAAGACCTTACTCAAAGATTGCTTTCAGTGGCTAAAGGAGGTCCCCCTCAAATAGAAACTACAGATATCGACCGGGTTATCAAAGAAACTGCTAAATTTAGTCTTTCAGGATCAAATGTAGAGTGCGAGTATGATATACCTGAGGAACTTTGGCTTGTGGATGCAGATAAAGGTCAGATTAGCCAGGTCATTCAGAATCTGGTTGTAAATGCGGATCAAGCCATGCCCCTAGGGGGTAAAATAGAAATAAAAGCAGAGAATATTTTAGTTAAAGAAGATGAATATTTGCCTTTAAAGGCGGGCCGTTATGTAAAAGTTAGCATTAGAGATGAAGGTGAAGGTATTCCTCAGAAACATATTAAGAATATATTTGATCCCTACTATACCACTAAAAATAGAAGTACTGTAAAAGGAACTGGTCTGGGTCTTTCGGTTTGTCATTCTATTATGAAAAGACATAATGGATATATAAGTGTCGAGTCCAAGGTGGGTAAAGGATCGGTTTTTTATATATATCTCCCTGCGGCAAATGACCAAACAGAAAAAATACTCCGGGAGGAAGATAATCCGGTATTTGGTGAAGGGCGAATTCTAGTAATGGATGATGATAAGATGGTCAGAGATATGGCCAGAGAGATTATCGATTATCTGGGCTATGAAACAGACTTTGCTGCCAATGGCTCGGAAGCCATTAATAAGTATAAATTGGCTAAAAATTCTGACACTCCTTATGATGTAGCCATTCTGGATCTGACAGTAAGAGGCGGAATGGGAGCTAGAAAGACGGTCAAAAAATTGTTAGAGTTTGATAATAATGTTAATGCTATAGTTACGACAGGATACGCCAATGATCCAATAATCACAGAATATGAAAAATATGGATTTAAAGCTGCCTTCTCAAAACCATACAAAATTAAAAAATTATCCCAAATATTGTCCGAACTTTCAAAAAAAGATAAACAATAACATAGAATAATTTACTACAGTCAATAGTAAAATATACCAAACTTAGATTTTATTTTTAATCTTTTCAATATACTGAGGAGCTGTTCCACAACAGCCGCCTATTACTTCAACGCCAAAATTTTTTATGGAGGCCATATTATCGGAGAAAACGTCCGCATCTTCCGGATAAATAATCTGATCACCCTCTGTTTCAGGCATGCCTGCGTTAGGTTGTACCATGATGGGAGTATCTATAACTCTCCTGATTTCTTTTGCCAGTTCAACCATTTCTTGACTACCGATTGAACAATTAGCACCAACTATATCGGCGCCCAAATCAAGTAATTTTTTTAGTGACTCTTCAACTTGGTTACCCATTACAGTTACAAATCCTTGCGGCTTTTTTTCGAAAGTCATAGTTGTAAAGACGGGAACATCAGTCACACTTTTTACACCTTTTAGTGCAGCTAAAATTTCATTGAGATCAAACATAGTTTCAATTAAGATGACATCCGCACCACCATTAATGAGAGCTTCTGCCTGCTCCGCGTAATTGTCACTAATTTCTTCCGGTTCTTTGACCCCGAGCGGTTGTAACATATAGCCACTTGGTCCTATGTCTCCGGCTACAAGAATATTGTCTTTTGCAATCTCTCTGGCGATTTTAGCAGCATTAATATTAATTTCTTCTGTCTTATCTGCTAGTCCTGCTTTTGCAAGCTTTAAGCGGGAGCCTCCAAAAGTATTAGTCGTTAATATTTCGGCACCAGCATTTAAATAAGCTTGATGAACTTCCTTAACAATTTCTTGCTGATGAAGATTGCAATGTTCGGAGACCTTATCACTATCAAGACCTTTTTCGATTAACATGGTCCCCATTGCACCATCAAATAGAAGTCCGGACTTCTTAATTTTTTGCAGTATCTCCATATTCTACCCCAACTTGTATAAAAGTTATTTAAGCAATTTATTTCTATCAGGAATAAGAGACTCCGATTTAGCTAAACTGTAAGGGGGATAAATTTTCAGGCAGCTTCATCCCAAATTGAATTTATGCTGCTCCTTGTGGTTTAGGAGGATTTCCACCGAAAGGGACCTTTTTCTCAGGGACTTTAATCTCACCATTTTCTGATTCGTAGCGGGATATGTTTTCTTTGAGAGTGTAAAGTAATGTCTTAGCATGAGTAGGTGTCATAATTATTCTACTTTTTACGTGCGCTTTATTAACGCCCGGAACAATCCTGGCAAAATCAATTACAAATTCCGCTTTAGAATGAGATATTACTGTAAAATTGCTATAATTACCGTCGGCCTTATCTTCTGGTAGTTCTAGCTGCAGTTGTTTATTCTTATTTTGTTTTTTATCAGCCATTGCACAAAATCCTTAATCATTATTATCTTCATCATCGTTTTTACTTTTCTTGCGTATTTTTTTGCCTGCTTCTTCTTCATCAGGACTATCATCCCAATCTTCTTCCAGGGCAACTTCATCGCTAAAAATATCCCAATCATCATCAGAAATAGTTCCATCTGTACGTTGCTTATGTAGCTCAGCATCATTCTCGAATTCATCAAAGGAATCACGAAAGGTATCATGTTTGGTAGCACTTGATCCGGGCATACTATCTTCTTCATCCATGTTTAATAATTCTTCATCAATTTTGCCCCCGTAAGTATCAATTGCTGAAAAATCAATATCATCTATAATATCTTCAGCTAATAACATTTCAAGAAAATCCTGATACTGAGGTTGTTGCCACTTTGTTTTACAATAGGGACACACTAAGGATTTAGTAATATCCTCATCAATGTCAAGTTCCTCTCCACAGGCAGGACAAAGTAAATCTTCCATTCTCACCTCTTTCTTTTTTTTTGCGGTCGTTAATATAAGAGTATGGTATATAGAGGTCAAGTATTTTCTGTAAAAAAATTATAAATGCCTCAAAAATAGATATTTAAAATTACAAGTATGAACATCTTTTTATGAATGTCAGATCCAACCAAAAAATATTCGATATCCACTTTTTAATGCTCTATCTTCTTCGATTTTTATTTTCGAATAGGGCGACTTAAGAGCTGGCAGAATGATTATATTTTTAAAAAAAACTCTGTATTTTGCAAATAATTTTTTATATATTATTTTTACGAGTAACTTACGAGTTATTTTAAAAAGGAAAGCAAAATGACAGGATTATCACCGAAGAAGCAGAAGTTTTTTAATTTTGTAGCGGATTTTATCGAAACCAATGACCGCTCACCAACCTATAAGGAGATAATGGAAGGGCTGAATTTTAGTTCCCCGGGCACGATCGACTGGTATGTTAAGGAACTGGAAAAGGCGGGAGTTTTGGAGCGCGCAAAGCAGCCGAATGGGAAACGGGCCTTGCGACTTGCTCCGCAGTATCAACAGGAGACGCTACCCCTGTTAGGGCGGATCGCTGCTGGTAATCCGATTGAGGCAGTGGAAAATAGAGAAGAGATCGAAGTACCCACTTCTTATATTCGCGAGGAAAATTACGTGCTGGAAGTGAAAGGAGATTCCATGATCGAGGATAATATTCAGGATGGTGATTTTGTTATCATTCGCCAGCAGGATACGGCTAATCAGGGTGAGACAGTTGTAGCGCTGGTCAATAATGAGGCCACCTTGAAGCGCTATCATCCTCGCCCGGATCACATTGAACTCCGGCCTGCTAATGCTGATTATAAGCCCATTATCGTTAGCCCTGATGATGATTTTCGCATTCGAGGAGTTGTTTTGTATGTATTTCGGAGCTATGCGCGAGAATAAGGGAATAATCAATTCAGAATTCTGAATTCAGAATTCTGAATTTGTTTAAACTCGACAATATCTCAGTCTTGTCGAAAGAAATATAAATTTAATGCGTATAAAAGATTAGAAATACAAAGAAAAGAATGACCAAAACAATATTCCATATCAGGATCAAGGATTTTCCCATTCAGACCGAGCGGTTGCTCGATGCTGAATTGCGAGAAACTCCGCTGGCTATTGTCTCGTCAAATCATCAGAATGGGACGATCGTTTCGCTTTCTGATGAGGCTCGTTCCGAAGGTCTATCTGAGGGATTGCGCACAGCTAAAGCCCGGAAAATGAGTTCGGGGGTGCGGCTTTTACCTTACAATTCTACTCTCTACTCTAAAATGCACAATTATATCTACAAATTTCTGGCTTCCTATTCACCGCTGGTTGAACCGGCTCAGACGGGCCAGTATTATCTGGATATGACCGGAATGGAAGGAATTTATAGCAATATCGAGAATACCGGTTATGAAATTACCCAGGAAATTAGTTCCAAGGTTGATCTGGCAGGTCAGCTGGGTATTAGCACGAATAAATTGGTCAGTAATATTTCCACCCAGGTTGTGCCGGAGCAGATCTACCGGGTGGAAAATGGAAATGAAGCCGATTTTCTGGCGCCTTTGCAGACTCCAATTCTACCGACAGCCCGGGAGAAGCAGGTGCGTAGGATCATAGAGTTTCTCTTTTTGCAAAGGGTGCGGCAACTGCAACGAATTATTGAGGATGAAAGAGCCGGCAAGGTGCTCTTTTCCGATAATTATAGAAAATTGGCAATGGAGGCCCAGGGCCGGGATAATTCCGCTGTCCAGCCGCCCCAGTTTCAGGACCATATTATCAAGCAAACCATTCTGGCGGAGGATACTAATAGTAGTGAAATTCTGGAAGCCGTGATTATCGAACTGGCTGAGGAACTGGCTTTTGAACTGCGGAGTAAGAACAAAATTGCAGAATCGGTGGCTGTGGAAGTCCATTATACTGATGGTTATAAAAACACCCGCAAAGGGAAATTATCCCGCAATAGCAATGAAGCTGTCACAGATCTGTGCCATAAATTATTCCAGAAGGCCAATTACCGCAGGAATCGGATCCGCTCAGTATTGATCGACGCGTCCGAGTTTGAACCCGTCTCCCGTCAATTAAATCTCTTTGAACAGCCGAAGGATGATGATATTTCCCGGGCTGTGGATCAGATTCGCGAGCGCTACGGCTTCGCCAGCATTAAACCGGCTATGAGTATGCTGATACCTGAGGGCGGAAATGACAATAATATCATTAATAGAACAGGAGGGCATTGTTGACGATTATGCGAGAGATTCGAGGTTCTACTTTAAAAAGCGAACAAAAGCTAGGCATCCTGAGTGCCCCAGCGGGATCCCATTGGGGAAGTCGAAGGGTGACTAATGACTTCGCTAGTTCATGGTTCGACTCCGCTCACCATGACATAATGAGCAAAGCAATTTTTTTAAAGTAGAATCTTGAATACAAAGTAAAATATAGCCGGAATCCAAGTATAGATGCCAGACTATAATTTCAAAATTGGTTGATTCAATGGATTGGTTTGAAAATATAATATTTGGGAGTATAGCAATTTACAAAAGTTTTGTCCGCTATCAGATATCCAAATATTCGAAACACAGTTTCTTACACAATTGCGTTACGAAATGCAATTTCGTAACGAGAGAAATGTAGCATAACCAGCCTTGGTTGTGCATTTTTCTGAAGCCTTTAATAGGCTGAAGAAAAAGTGAATGTTTGTTTTTACAATTATCGAAACATAGTGTTCTTTTACATTGGCAAATATTTTGGAAGTAGGCTGAAGCCTACTATGAATTATTCTCTGATTCTGGTATTCACCACGATGAATCGTGGTGCTAATCTCATTAAAAATATTAGATTAGCATCATACTTTAGCATGGTGGATAAAATTATTAAAAAATTGTATAGTCTGTCTCTGAGAGATCTCATTGAGGCTTCAGCAGATTTCCTGATTAACATCATCGGGCAAAATTTTTGCAAACCGTTATAGAATTAGGAGCAAAGCATAAGTGTTTACCCACTTAAACATACATTCGAAATATTCCCGCATGCGGGGCGTTAATAGCTTGCGGGAAATTTTGCAGAAGGCCCGGGAAATGCAGCATTCCCATCTGGCCCTGACGGAAGTCAACGGCTTGTGGGGCTTTATCCACTTTGTGCAAACTGCCCGGGAGTATGATATCGCTCCGGTCTGTGGCGCTAATCTGATTTCAGATAATATCGACGTAGTTCTGCTGGTTGAATCGCAAAAGGGTTACGCCAATCTAAGCCGGATTCTCTCGGCGCAACACGCAGATAAGGGAGCAGCCCTTACCTTATTGGAAAAATACCACGAAGGGTTGTTTGTCCTGTCCCACCAGGAACGAGTGCTGGAACAGCTTTATAAAGTTATCCCGGATTCTCATTTTTTTGTAGAAGTGCGAATCGGGCTGACAGAGCGAAAATTATTGAATTTGGCTGAAAAATACGGTCTGGAACCGGTG
>JAIPHI010000106.1 GCA_021735285.1 Fidelibacterota bacterium
TTTTCTGTCATATAGAAACTCCTATTAATTTCTATTTAAATGCTTCCTGTTTTACTTTTGTCCCGTTTCTGGAATACTCAACCAGGCCTCCGATATCTAAAATCAGGGCAACTTTACCATCAGGCATAATAGTTCCTCCGGCTACTCCGGGTACACTTTTCAAAGCATCGCTTAATGATTTGATCACTATTTGCTCCTGACTTAGTAAACGATCTGTAAAAATGCCAACTCTTTTTCCATCGGATTCCACTATTACAACAATACCCTCGGTTAATTCATTTTTCGTATCCTGAATATGAAAGAATTCACCCAAACGAAAGATTGGTACCATTTCATCTTGAAATTTTATAACCTCACCTTTTCTGGTAATAGTCGATACATCACCATTTTTGACCTGAACGGAAGTGATAACAGAAAGAGTTGGAATAATAAAACGCTCATCCCCAAGCCGGATAACCATTCCATCGATCACAGCCAGAGTTAATGGTAATTGAATCTTGAATATACTTCCTTTGCCTTTTTCTGACTGGATCTGAATTTTTCCTCGCAAGGATTCAATATTCTTTCTAACAACATCCATCCCCACTCCACGACCAGAAACATCGGTCACCTTTTTAGCAGTGGAAAAACCAGGTTCAAAAATAAGATTATATATTTCTCGGTCACTTAGAGATTCTGCCGAATCGATTATTCCTTTTTCTTTGGCCTTCTTTACTATTCCCTCAGCATCCAGCCCTTTCCCGTCATCTTCTACTTCTATGTATATTTTACCACTTTTATGAAAAGCGCGCAGAGCAACTGTCCCTTCCCTATCTTTGCCTGCTTTTTCTCTTTCCTCCGGTGGTTCTATGCCATGATCCACAGCATTTCTTAAAAGATGAACTAAGGGATCCCCAATCTTTTCTACCACTGATTTATCTAATTCAGTATCTTTGCCTTCCATAACAAAATTGATAGGTTTACCGGACTTCCGGGAAAGGTCACGCACAAGACGGGCCATCTTATGAAAGGTGGATTTGACCGGTATCATTCTAAGAGAGAGTCCGGTTTCCTGCAATTCACGAGTTATCTTATCTAATCTGTTAAGTTTTTTGTCCAGGTCCAGAGATTCTAATTTTCTAATTTCATCAGATTGGCTTACCATAGACTCGGCAATTACTAATTCACCAATCATATCAACCATTCGATCCAGCCTTTCAGCCCCGATCTTAAGTGTTTCTCTAACTCTAACTTTGGGAGTTTTGACTTTTTTATCACCCGCTTTTTTACTCTTTTTCTTCTCTTTTTTAGAACGCTGTGATTGTGTTTCTTTTTCCTTTTTAGGTTTTGACTCTGAGCTTTTTTTGGGGGCTTCTTTTTTTGGCTTGCTTCCGGATCTTTCAGAATTTAGATCCGATAATTTTTCAATTAATGTATCAACTTCAGGATCCGGTGGTGGATATAAGCCTTCATTAAGACCCGATCTTAAAGCTTCGATTAATTCTTTTAACTTATCCACAGCTTCAAATACAAAATCAATAATTGCCAAATCTAAATAAATTTTACCTTTTCTAGCACTATCCAGTAGGTCTTCTGAAACATGGGATAGATGTTGGATATTATCCAGATTAAGAAATCCGGCAACCCCTTTAATTGTATGAAATGCACGAAATATGGAATTCAAACTATCCTTATCAGTAGGGTCGGACTCTACTGACAGGAGTTCCCTATCAAGAGTTTCAATATGTTCCATGGACTCATTAATAAAATCAGCAACCAATTCCGGTTCTTCAATTTTTTCTTGAACAAATTCTTCATCCTCCTCTGCCTCTCCTTCCGATTCATCCGGTTGCTCTGAGTTTCCCTTTTTGTCCTCCTCAACATCCAATTGTGTATTATCTTCCTCTTCTATTTCCTCTTTTCCCTTTTCCTCATCATCCGAAGCATTGCCTTTAGTATAGCTATGAAAAGTTTTTTCAAGCCAATCCTTAAGTTCAAAAAGTTTATCAATTTTACCACTCGCTTCATCTTGCTCAATCAGGTCTTCAGCCTGGTGACATCTTTTTTCTACTTTTTCCAGGCCCACCATTGCAGATTCGCCCTTCATAGTATGGAGAATTGCTTTCAATTTCCGCCAGTCATCATTACTATCAGATTGTTCTACTTCAAGTAGAATGGCTTCCATATCCTGAAGCACATTTTCCTGTTTGGATAAAAATTCCGAGAAAATATCCTCTTCTATATGACCTGGTAAATCCGGATTATTAAGTTCTATAGACGATTCCGATCCCTCCAAAGAAACTATATCCGGAAAATTAACATCATCAAAAGATTTTCCTTCACTTATTATATCTTGTAAAACAGAAATACTCTGACTTACTGCTTCTATTGATTGGTCAGCATCATCGGCTTCATCCATTATTAATTGTTCAACATGACCAAGAATATTTTTGATCACTGCCTTTAAATTAGCATCATCAAGATTCTCAGCCAATTTTTCAAATAAGTTATGAATATTACCAAATGCTTGTTTGTCTTCAATATCGATCAAGACTACTGTTTCAGCCAGTTTTTCAATAATATGTTTATTTTCCACTGATAAATAATCTCCAGTAAAATTAAAAATTCAACAAAATCGATTTAAACAATCTACCCCAAAATTATGGAATCAAATATCAGAATATTTTACATTCAAAAAACGGGCCAGCATTATATTTATTTTATTGCAAAAATTTTCCAGATCTCTACTATTATATATATAAGCGGAGGGCCTCGAGACCATATCGTCTAATATTATCCAAAATTCAAAAAGTACTTTTATATATTATTTTTACAGTAACTTACATTTTTCCTGGTCGATGCCTAATCATAAGATACAAAAATCAGAATATTTTTCACAATCGGAAAAATTTGCCTGCCTAAAATATTTTTCCTAGTGCTCAATCAATTATAACTCATAATTGAAATATATATAGATGGAGAAGAGACGCTATGCCTAAATTATACTGGCAAGATATTTGTAAAATCAAATGTTGACATCTTATGAGGAAGAGGCTTTTTATGATAGGAATCAAAACTATTTTTTTTCTCATTTGATTTTTTGTCCTGATCTAACTAATTAAAATAAGGAAGTATCTATGGAGGATAAAAAAGTATTATTTGTGGATGATTCCCCTACTATGCGGAGAATAATGGTTAATTCATTAAAAAAGATCGGATATACAAATCTAATCGAAGCAGAAAATGGTGAAGATGCACTTGAAAAAATTGAAGAAGACGTCGGTTTAATTCTTGCAGATTGGAATATGCCTGAAATGAATGGAAAAGAGATGGTAAAGGAACTTAAAGCCAATGACCAATATAAAGATATACCTATTATTATGGTAACAACAAGAGGGACAAAAGACGATGTTGTTACAGCGGTTAAAATTGGAGTGAACGGTTATATTGTAAAGCCTTTTACCCCGGAGACCCTAAAAAGTAAAATTAAAAAAGTATTAAAAAATTGAACCCGCTAAGGAGGATTTATGGACAACAGCACAAATAATTTTGAGTCCGTGATTGAAAAAATTGAAGAGATGAGAGATTTCTTAAAAATTGGTGATGAAATAGTTCCTTTTTTAACGGAACTCTTTAGTTTTATGCAGGATGTAATGCCTATCATGAAGGAAGCCAATCATTCTTTAAAAGATGGTTCGCAAAGATTACCTACTGCCTCTAATCGTATTAGAGATGTTGATCAAACGACTGAGATGGCTACGCATGAAATTCTTGATAAATTGGGAAATATTTCAGATAAATTAGACGCCCTTGCAGAAGATTTGGATGCCTCAAAAGTTGAGACTATAGAAGATATAAAAGAGGAAGCTAATAGTATAATTTTTTCTCTCCAGTTTCAAGATATTACAGCCCAAAAATTAGAACACGCGGATCGAATTCTAAATGCAATTAGAAAAAAATTCACTAAATTATCAGACCGTATTTCAAAAGTAAAAATAAAAACTGAAATCGGAAAAAAAGTGATGCAGGACTTAACATCCGAGGAACCTGATGAAGAATTAAAAAGAGACCTGGAGGAAATGGACAAAGAAACAGAGGATGTAATTAGAGAAGGACAAATCGACCAAGATGATATTGATAAACTTTTTGAATAAAAAAGTTAACATTACATCTATTGCAAGGAATATTGTATGAGTGATAAGGTTTTCAAACCAATCAATTCAGAAATAAAAAATAATACACCCAGCCGGGGTAATTCTTACATGATAAAAGGCAATAATGTCAATCTGGGTAATGCAGTAAAATTATCTCCGGATAAAGATAATACCTCCAATCATGAAGAAAGCATTGATCCCATAATTGAGGATGGTAAAATTATTGGTGTTCTCTATCAATGCCAATGCGGTCGCAAGAGACGGATTTTATTTGAATATAATAAATGATAATTTAAAAATTCAGTAAAAGAGTATAGATTGAATAAGAATTCCATAAAAATAAAATTATCTGAAGATCAAATGAAAGCTTTCCTGAGTATTAATAGCCAGGAGGAAAGCTTTCCTACTAAAGATGATATAATAAACCGACTTCAAGAGCAAGGCGTCTCTTATGGGATCAAGGATGAAGCCCTTAATGAACTTATTGATAAAAGAGAAGAAGTCAATTCACACTTGGTAGCCGAAGGCCAATATCCTGAAAAAGGAAAAGATGGAAAATTGATCTGGTATGTGGAATCTGACAAGGAGTACAAACCCCATATAGATGATGATGGTAAAGCGGATTACTGGTCTAATAAGAAGATATCGCAGGTTGAGAAAGGTGATGAAATTGTAACTAAATTACCTCCCACCAAAGGCAGTCCTGGGAAGACTGTTACCGGCGAAGAAATTATAATCAAAGGCAAGGATATAGCTTTACCAGAGGGCAATAATGTTGTTGTTTCCGAAGACGGATTGACTTTGTATGCCACATGTAATGGACACCTGGAATACAAAGATGGAAAAATTACTATTAGTAATGTTTACAGAATTAATGGAGATGTAGATTTCAGTACCGGAAATATAAAATATAATGGTAAAATTCATATAACCGGAGATGTGCGTTCCGGATTTAAAGTTGAATCTGATAATACGATTATAATCGATGGGAATGTGGAAGCTGCCCGGGTTTACTCCCGGAATGGAAATATCCATATTGGACGCGGTATTGTGGGAAAGGGCAAGGCCAATATATTAGCCGGTGGTGATTTGCATTGTGGCTATATCCAGGATGCTAAAGTAAATATTAGTAAAAACATTTATATTGAACATTATGCAATCAATAGTGATATATATGCTGGTGGCCATATCAAAGTGATAAAGAACGAAGGACTGCTCAGAGGTGGTTCAATATATAGTGAAGAAGGTATCGAAGCAATAGAAGTTGGCTCCAATAATAATGTTCCCACTGAAATTGGAATAAATTTCAACTATCCTAAATTTAATGCCAAAATCCAGGACCTTAACGAAAAGGCAAAAACAATAGAATCCGAACTCGAATTGATCAGTAAAAAGATAAAATTTCTCAATTTATTAAAACAACGTATTGATGAATTATCGGCAAAAAAGCAAGAAGAATATAAAACACTACTTCATAAAGCCAAGGAACACAAGGAAGAATTAAAATCCATCCGGAAAGAAAAAGATGAATACAGTTCTATCACCGAAAAAGACCTGATTAAAAAAGCGATTATCATTAGAGGCAGATTACATAATAACGTTGACATAAATTTAGGAAATTTAAAATTTAATCTTGAACAACAATATAAGAATATTAAAATATATCGGGATAGCAATAATATTTCGGTCCAAAAATTATCATAAGATGGAAGGTGACCCAGAATGAAAAGAGAAGATATTAGAATCCTTTTAATTGATGACGAGGAGATGATTGTACACCAGCTTTCAGATTATCTGGAAAACTGTGATTATAATATAGATGGTAAATGTGATCCGGAAGAAGCCTTACAACTAATAAAAGATAACCATTATGATATGGTTATCACCGATCTGAGAATGCCAAAAGTCTCAGGTATGGAAATTGTAAAATCAATAAAAAAAACCAAAGAAGACACGGTCACTCTTATTATTACCGGTTATGCCGATACTGAGTCCGCTATTGAAGCCATTCAACATGGTGTTTATGATTTTATTCGGAAGCCTTTTGAATTCAAAGAATTAAAAAGTAAAATTGACAGAGCAGCTGATAAAATCATTATGAAACATAAAAATCAGAAGCTCAATAATAAAATTAAAATGATGCTGAATTATATAACTACTATTTTTGACATTAGCTCAATATTGTATCAGGTTCTAGATTCAGAGACTATCATTCACATGATCCTGGATACTATAACAGAAGGCTTAAAAATCCAAAAAGTCGGTATTTTGTTTAACCAGCAATATAAAGAGACTTATACAATTTCCAAGTCCCGCAATTTACCACCTAAGCTGGCCAAAAATTTGGAGATTGGTCCGAAAAGTAAAATAAATGATATTGCTTTGAATGAAAATGAGCCGACTATTATCGATTCCATAGAAAATCATCTTACTATTGATGGCCAAGAATTTGAGATCGAAGATAAAGTTTCCAGATGTCTATTAATGCCTATTTCCTTTCGAGATAGTATTTTTGGATATCTTCTGGTTTTTGATGTTAATACTCAGCCGCTTTCGACAGAAGATGAATTAAAACTGCTTAAAATATTAGCAACCCAGATAGTTCCTCTCTTCCTATCACAAAATTTAACTGAGAAAAAAGACCAGCAAAATATTAAGAGCACAGAATATATTATAAAAAATATCATTGAGAACTCTATTAAAAAGGCTCAAAAACGGAATAATACAATCCATTATTTACAAATGAAGGTCATCTTTACTAGCGAAGTTATATTCCCTGAAAATTATGAACAATTTCAGGATAAAATAGTTGAACTAATCCAACAGGAAGTACCTCCCTCAGCAGAAATTTTGCGCCAGGGATATGGTTCTTTTTTCCTAGTATTATATGAAAGTTCACCTGTCGAAGCAGAACATATTTGTGCTAATATAAGAACGGAAATTGAGGAATTATACTCCTCTGAGGATAATGAACCTAACCTTTCTTTAAAATATGCTATGGTTCAATACCCTCATGATGGTGAAAATTTTCTTCAGATTATGAATAATATTGAAAGCAAAATGCATAACAATTCAACGGATATATACCTTAACGATCATAAAATCATGAAATAGGATTATGCCCGGAAACAAATTATTGGAATCTCAAAAAACCTTATTAATTGTCGATGATAATCATGATATATTAGAATATCTTAGCACGGGATTCAGCGACTACGGCTTTAATATAATTACAGCAGAAAATGGTAAAGCCGCTCTTTCTCTATTAAAAACAAATCAGCCCGCCTTCGCTCTAATAGATATAAGATTACCTGATATTAATGGAATTGATCTTAGTAAACAAATATATGCATCTTTTCCTCAGGTGATCATCATTTTAATGACTGGCTATCCGGACATAAGAGAGGCCTTAAAAAATCTGGAAAATAGAGTTTTCGACTACTTAATCAAACCTTTTAAATTCCAACAACTATTATTGTCGCTGAAAAGAGCTGCCAAGTACTCTGAATTAATGGAACAAAACAATCAATACAAGAAAAAAATTGAATTGCTAGAGGATGAAAACAATAAAATAAGACGTGAAATGAGAAAGCTATTAAACAAAACTTCTCAAAAGAGACTAAAGGAACTGAATAAACCGCAATCCAAGAATAAATATCTCAACTCTTATAAAAAGCAGCAGGACTATTCTGATTGAATTTACTATTTTACCAGGTAAATACATTAGTTTTAGTCACGCTGATTATTGACTATGTTTTTAATTAAAACTGTTTTGAGTCTTAATTATTACTTAAATTAAAAAGTAAACATGTGAATGTTTTTTGTTAGTTGTGAGGTGATAAAATATGTATAAAATATTAGTCGTCGATGATGACTATGGTATTAGATCTATTATGAAAGATGCTCTTAAGAATGAAAATTACAACGTTAAAATTGCTGAATCCGGAGAAGACGGTCTACAATATATCAAGAATCAATCTTTTGATCTGGTAATTACTGATATGGTGATGCCACCGGGCATCAATGGCATTGAATTAATGGAGAAAGCGCTAAAAATTAACGGAGAGCTGGGTTTTATTGTTATTACTGCTTATGGCACGATTAAAACAGCTGTAGAAGCATTGAAGAAAGGTGCTTTTGATTTTATTACCAAACCTTTTTCAGTTTCACAAATGACTTCTCGAATAGAAAGATTTTTTGAAAATTACGAATTGAAAGAGGAAAATAAACAATTAAAACAAGAACTTTCATATGAGAAAAAATTTAAACGTCTGGTGGGAAAAAGTAAACCAATGCGGACAATTTACGAGCAGATAGACGTTGTGGCTGATAGTAGTGCTCCGGTTTTACTACAGGGCGAAAGCGGAACTGGAAAAGAACTCATAGCTCAAGCAATTCATGATCATAGTAATCGCAGTAATAAACCTTTTATCAGAATAAATTGCGCTGCTATTCCGGAAACTCTTTTCGAGAGTACATTGTTTGGCCATGAAAAGGGAGCATTTACCCACGCAATAAAGACAAAAAAAGGACTTTTTGAAGAAGCTCAGGAAGGCACCTTATTACTGGATGAGATTAGTGAGATACCAATCTCAATGCAAGCTAAACTTTTAAGGGTTTTACAGGAGGAAGAGATAACACGGGTAGGCGGTTCCAAAGATATTCCCATCAATGTAAGGGTCATAGCAACTACTAATAGGGATATTCGCAAATTGATAAAAGAGGAAAAATTTCGCTCTGATCTCTATTTTCGATTAAATGTCTTTCCAATCAAGGTCCCCCCTCTCAGAAACCGCACCGGTGATATACCAATTTTAATCAACCACTTTATCAACAAATTCAAGAAAAAATATAATTATGAGGATAAAGATATTAGTCAGGAATTAATTGATGTGCTCTGCAATAAAAAATGGCCCGGCAATGTCAGACAACTTGAAAATTTAGTTGAAAGAGCGATTTTATACTCAGGTGAGAATTCTAAATTAAAGATTGAACACTTTGATATGGAATCTCATCCTATAAGTATAGATGATGAACAAATGAGTAATGATTTTGTGACAATTGACGAAATGGAGAAAAGGTTAATTCTCCGCACGCTTAAGAAAACAGATAACAACCGCACAAAAGCCGCTGAAATTTTAGGAGTTAGTGTCAGAACTATCAGAAATAAATTGAATCAATACAAAGAAGATGGTGTTGAAATTCCTGAGTAATCACATCATTTTAATGTAATTTACAGTTACTCCCTCCCTGCCTATTAAATATTTAGACTTATAAAAGTTTATTTTCTTATCCATTACCCTAATTATCGTAATAAATAATTCAAGGTAGTCTGAATTCAGAATACAAGT
>JAIPHI010000107.1 GCA_021735285.1 Fidelibacterota bacterium
GAGAGTCTTCAATTCTACCACTGGTTAAAGACATAATATCAATCACGCTTACGATGCGGTTAATAAGAAGTGCGGTTGCAGCCAAAGATGCATTCCTCAAATAAATCCCGGACCTATAACGGAGATCATCGAATTCCTGCCGATTATCCTTGCTATCCCAACTCCAGTAATATTTTTCACGATCCGCATAAACTAAACTAACGGAGCGATTTCTATACATTGCAGCATTATATTTATAAATATCCTCATAGGAACCTATATCAGCAAAGTAATTTTTATCTTTATTTGTCGGATCAATACCGGCATGTTCAGCGGCAAAAGCCCTCATTGTCTTTTCTTGAGCATTACCAAAGAAAGTAAATGCAGCAAAAGCCGCCCAGCTTAGCATTTCAGCCCCTTGAAAAGCATATCCACGAGTATTATATCCCAGGCTGTGCTCTCCCCAGCCCGGTAATGCAATCGATTTTAATAAAGTTATACGCGCTTGACTTCGACTCATTTTTTGGGGTTGCGATTTTTGCTCATTGAGCATTATCTGAGAGCATAAAATAGTCGGAAATAAAATTCCAACAAGCACAAGCATTGAGATTGATTTTTTCATCATAAGAGTTCTTCCTTTTTTCTATTGGATCCGGGGCTAATATAACAGAACCCAAGCAAAATAATACTTATCCCTACTAGTAAATAATTAAAATAATATCCCATTCTAGAAAAAATTGTTCTTTTAGACCTCAGATTTAACTGGGAAGTAGCATATCCTCTTTGTTCGAATCCACATTTTTTTACTGTTCGTCCTCTGCTATCTATGATCGTTGAGACCCCGGTATTGGCTGCTCTGACAATAGGAATGTTATTCTCAATAGCTCTTAATTTCGCAATAGCAGCATGCAAGTAGGGAGCTGATGTATTCCCAAACCAGGCATCATTAGTTACGATCACAAGGAGCTGCGCTCCTTTTCTCACGCCCCCCCTGACCAGATCACTAAATCCGGATTCATAACAGATAGCACTGGAAACCAATACATTCTTTCTGCTTTTCAAATTATCATTATTCTTTAATGGAACTTCAAATAGTTTAATCGAATCCCCGGCATCAAAGTTCCCCTGTCCTAGATTTATATTTTCCAGAACTTCAAAAATATTCGAAAGTGGAATTTTCTCACCAAAGGGTACCAGTCTGATCTTATTATAACTTTCAATCTTGGTCTTTGCAGCAGTCATAAAAAAAGTGGAATTGTAAAAATTATAATTGTTGCTGTCCAATTTAACAAAATCAGGAGCTCCTGTTAATAAGCTGACCTCTTTCTGAGAAATATATTCATGAATTTCCCTGTGAAGCCACTTTCTATACCTTAGATAGGCTGGGATAGCAGTCTCCGGCCAGACCAACAAATCGAGATTCTCTTGAGCAGTCACGGAATCCGATAAGGCATACAAGGTGTTCATATTTTCCCGAAAAGCCGCATGATTCCACTTTTCATTGGGATCCACATTAGGTTGTACTAGACCAACAGTAATTTTATTACCATTGGCATTATGGTGATTACTGTTTAAATCTAAAAAACCATAGAGATAAGGTAATAATATAACAATGGTAAGGATTATTATAGTACCTACAACTTTTTTTCTTTTGAAAAAATTGCTGGCCACTTTATAGAGCAGCACATTCACCAGTACAATCCAAAAGCTTATCCCATAACAACCAAAAATCGAGGCAATCTGAGCGGGGATTATATTACTTGTCTGGGTATAGCAGAGGCTATTCCAGGTAAAACCGAGGACACCTTGCGCTGTAATAAATTCAAAAGCTCCAAAGAGTACGGGTAGGGACCAAAGTAATATTTCTTTCCCCAGCCTTCTACCAATAAATCCGATCGTAATTCCAAGAATCCCATACTGAACTGCCAGGATTAGAACCGCTCCTAGCATAGATAAAAATGCAAAATACCAGGTTGTACCCTGATTTCCAGCAAGCCAGTATAAAATGCCCAGATTTAAGATCAGGCCAAAAACAAAGCCTGTGCTAAAACATAAAAAAAAATTATTTCGGATTAATATGTAAATAAATGGAACCAGTGCAATAAAAGCTAAAAAATAGAAGGGAAATGGTGGTAGAGCCAATACAATTAACAGACCCGAAATCGCAGCTAAAACAGGCGACTTAATATGCTTAAATTTATTTATAATTATTCGTTTGGTCATCTAAATATCTTCTCAGAATTATTGCTGCCGCTGTTTGATCTACCCTCTCTTTAGAATGGCCGGTTCGAATACCCTGCTTGATAAGGATGCGCTTAGCTTCATTCGAACTATATCTCTCATCCATAGTCTCTACAGACTGATCTATTGAACTTGTCAATTTTTTAATAAACTTCCGGGTGATCTTAGTTCGTTTAGTATCCTTCCCGGAAGTTCCTATCGGAAGACCAACTACAATTTTTTCTACTTTTTCCAGTTCGATTATATTTTTTAATTCATATATTAACTGATCCAGGTTTTTAGGTTTAAGGGTTTTATATGGTGAGGCGATAATATGCAACTGATCTGTTATAGCCAGACCAGTTCTCACCTCACCAAAGTCAACCCCTAATATTTTACCCATTATTTATTTGCCAACTTCAGAAAGTGGCTTTTTCAATGCTTCTCTAATGATTTTACCAGGTTTGAAATGAGTTTTCCTTCTGGGAGGTACATAAACCTCTTCATTGGTGCGAGGATTGCGAGCTTTGGGTTTAGCTTTAGTCGGTTTAATTTCAAAGACACCAAAATTCCTGATCTCGATCCTTAGATTTTTTCTGTCTTCGGACAAAATATCAGTAAGGGCTTTGAAAAATCCATCCACTTCGTCTTCAATATCCTTAATATTACAGTCCAAAATCTGAGCTGTACGTCTCACTACATCTTTTTTTGTGTAAGTCTTTGGTCTTTCTGACATTGTAAAAACCTCCTGGTTATTTTCGTTCTACTGTTATAACACCTTGAACCTTTTTAAGTTCTTTAATGATTCTTTTAAGGTGCTCTAAGTTAATTACTTCTAATATTATTCTAAAGCGGGAAATTACATCATCTGCTTTGCCTTCAATATCTACTATATTGGCATCTTCACCTGATATTACATCGGTAATTGCACTTAATAAATGCTTCTTATCCTGAGCAACGATTTTAAACTTGGCCATGAATTTCTGCCCTTCCCCAATATCCCAGTCAACTAATTTAATACGATCATCTTCTCTGATCAAAGCCGGGACATTTGTACAATTAGTGCGATGGATGATAACACCCCGACCACGACTAACATAACCTATCACAGGATCACCGGGAACAGGATTGCAGCATTTGGCGAACTTTACCATCAAATTACTAATACCATCTACTTTTACGCCCTTGATTTTTTTGCGAGCAGTTTCTATGTATTTTTTATGTTCTTCAACAGAATCACGATGAACTTTCTGGGATTCCTGAGGATAAAGTTTTTTATAAATTTCTTCGACAGTAATCTCACCTTTTCCTATAGCGGCCAATAGAGATTCTGAATTTTTGTATCCTAATTCTTGATGCTGATTTTTAACCTGTTTAGAAAAATTTTCTATCCTGTCTTTGCGATCTTCTTTCTTTAAAAGTTTTTTCCCTAATTTTATACTCTCTTTGAGTTGTTTTTTCCGCATCCATTTTTTAATCGCACCAATGGCCTTAGAAGTTTTAACAAACTGGAGCCAGGCATAGCTGGGATTGTGCTCACCGGAAGTAATGACTTCTACAGTCTGGCCATTTTTTAATTTAGTATTAAGGGGTACCATTTTGCCATTTACTTTAGCCCCAATACAGGCATATCCTACCTCAGTATGAACTGCAAAAGCAAAATCAATCGGAGTCGCACCTTTTGGCAGCCGGATTAAATCACCTTTGGGGGTAAAAACAAAAATCTCATCCTGAAAAAGATCGATTTTGAGAGTTTTCATAAAATCGCCGGGTTCAGCCGATTCTGGTTGTAGAACATCCATTAAATCTCGCAACCATTTTACATACTTATCTATATCCTGGTCTTTGGATACACCCTCTTTATAGCGCCAATGAGCAGCAACACCTTCTTCAGCAATCTCATGCATTTCTTCGGTTCTGATCTGAATTTCATAAACATTGCCATCGGGTCCATATACAGTCGTATGAATAGATTGATAATAATTGGCTTTATGATTGGCAATGTAATCCTTGAAGCGTTCCGAGATAGGATTGTAAAGTTCATGAACCAGGCCTAAGACCTTATAACAATTCTCTTTAGTATCTGTTATTACTCGAATAGCCAGCAGATCATAAATCTCCTCAAACGGCTTATTCCGTTTTTTCATCTTTCTATAAATCGAGTAAAAATGTTTGGATCGCCCTTTTATCCTAACCGGAATATTGTGCTTTTTTAAGGCTTCTTTAAGTGGTTTACTGAAATTTTCAATTTTTTCTTCTCTTTTTTCTCGCGTTTCATTGATGCGACGCTGAAGAAATTTGTAATCATCGGGATGCAGCGTTTTTAAAACAAGGTCTTCAAGTTCGGCTTTTACTTTGTACATTCCTAGTCGATGAGCCAGAGGGGCATATACATCCCGGGTTTCAATAGCAATCCTCCTTTGAGTAGTCTCAGGCATATGCTCTAAGGTGCGCATATTGTGAAGACGATCAGCCAACTTGATCAACAAAACTCTAATGTCTTTGGCAACACTCAGGAGCATGCGCCGAAAATATTCAGCCTGTTTATGTTCCCGGCTATGAAATTCAATATCTGTGATCTTTGTAACTCCTTCTACCAACCGAGCAACTTCTTGATTAAAACGGCCCTTTACATCTTCTTTTGTATATTCTGTATCCTCAACAACATCATGTAATAGTCCGCCCGCAATAGTTACCGCATCCATACTCATTTTTGCTAAAATTAAGGCCGTTTGATAAGGATGAGCAAAGAAATCCTGGCCAGATTTTCTCTTCTGCCCTTCGTGAGCTTCTTTTGCAAACTGGTAAACAGACCAGATCATACTTTCCTCACTTCGTGAGAGAGGTCGGCCTGCTTCTCTTGCGTCAAGGATCTTGAGATAATCCTCTGAACGATTAGCTCTCCGTGAAAATACTCTTTTTACAAAACCTGTTACCATTAGAATCTAGGTTCTTCCATTATTTCATCTTCATGGGCTGCCATATTTTCAAAACGGGCATACTTATTTATAAAGACCATTTCAACAGTACCGGTTGGCCCATTCCTTTGTTTACCTATTATAACTTCTGCCTTTTGTTCAAGATTTTGATCCAATGCTTCCAGATCTTTATCCTCTTTTTTCGCATATACAATCGGCCGATAAATAAAAAGAACTACATCAGCATCCTGTTCAATGGCTCCACTTTCCCTTAAATCTGAGAGACGGGGCCGATGGCTACCTGTTCTTTTTTCTACTGCTCGCGAAAGCTGGGATAAGGCCAAAACAGGAATATCCAATTCCTTGGCAAGAGCTTTCATACTCCGTGAGATTTCAGATATTTCTTGTTGTCTATTTTCGCCCTTTGTACCTCTAATTAATTGCATGTAATCGATAACCAATAATTGAATATCGTGTTCCGCTTTTAAACGACGAGCTTTGGCCCTGATCTCAAGCATAGTCATACTGGGCGTATCATCGATAAATATTTGCGCCTGAGACAATTGCCCCACTTTTGTACTAAGTTTTTTCCATTGATTGTCAGGCAATCTGCCAGTACGCACTTTATGAGCATCTACTCTGGCTTCGGCACATAAAAGCCGCATAGCAAGCTGATAATCTGGCATCTCGAGACTAAAGAAACCGATAGGGACTTTATACTCTACAGCAGCATTCCTGGCCATAGTCAATGCCAGTGCAGTTTTTCCCATACTGGGACGGGCAGCCAAAACAACAAGATCACCTTTTTGCAAACCTGATAATATATCATCGAGATCAACTAACCCGGTGGGTACTCCGGTAGTATGCATATCCCGGGCATGTAATTCGTCCATATGCTCAAAAGCTTCATTCAAAACATCCACAAAGCTGCGGACACCCTGGCCCGCTCTATTTTGAGAAAGGTCAAAAATTTTCTTTTCAGCTCTATCAAGGGCATCAAAGGCTGATTCCTGGGCATTATAGGCGTCTGCCTGAATTTCATTCGAGACATTGATCAATTTTCTAAAAAGTGATTTTTCCAGTACAATCTTTGAATAATAATCAATGCTTGCTGCCGAAGGTGTCGAATCCACTAATCCGGTGATATAATAGGCTCCACCGGCTTTTTCTAGCACATTTTTTTGCTTCAATTTGTCAATCACACTAACCTGATCAATAGGCTCATTATCACTAAAAAGATCAGCCATGGCTTTAAATATTTCTCGATGAGCGCCTTTATAAAAAGCAGTATGGTCCAATAATTCCAGAGATCGACTGACTGCTTTGTTCGAAAGCATCATCGCGCCCAGAACAGCTGTCTCAGCATCATCAGAATGAGGAGGTACCCTCATATCATTATCACTATTTGCCATTTATAATTATTCCCCGAAATATAATTTTTTAACTTTTTTAAAATCTTCCCAGGTCGGTCGCTTGTAGCTTGGATTTTGTAAAAGTGCTGAAGGGTGATATGTAGGTATTAAAATTTTTCCCTGATAGGTATGATCTTCCTGGCGCAATTGCTTCAAACTAGAATCAGAATTAAGTAGATTTCTGCTGGCGGTTAAACCTAAAGCAACTATAATATCCGGATCAACTACTTCAATTTCCTCTTGTAAAAATCCTATGCATTTTTGAATTTCTTCTTGCCTAGGATTTCTATTCTCAGGAGGCCGACATTTCACAATGTTTGAGATATAAATCTGTTCTCTCTTAAGTTCTATAGCTGCCAGAATTTTATCCAACAATTTACCCGACTTCCCCACAAAAGGTAAGCCTTGCTTATCCTCTTCCCGACCAGGCGCTTCCCCTATCAGCATTAGTCTTGTATCGGTTTTACCGTGGCCCGGAACCTTTTGATTACATTTCTCAGCTAGAGCACATGATGTGCAATCCCCAATACGGGAGTATAAATCTTCCAGGATGTTTTCCTTTTCCATTGATTTTTTTTCGGCTTTCGGCTTCTTGTCAGCAAGAAATACATTTTCAGGGTATAATTCCAGTTGCTGCTGAAAATATCTTCGAATCTCATGATTGAGATTATTCATTATGCATTACCACCCGGTTAATAATCTGTTCTGCAATTTTTCTTTTTGGAGCTTTTTGGAATTTATAGGTTTCTTCATTTTTCGCTATTAATACAACTTCATTGGTATCAACCTCAAATCCTGCCCCTTCTTGTTCAGGATCATTCCAAACTATATAATCTAATCCTTTCTGCCGCATTTTCTCTTTTGAGCGTTTTAACCCTTTTTCCATTTCTAGACTAAATCCAATAATACAGACCTCTTGATCTTTATCCCGAAAATCTTGGACAATATCCGGATTCACTTTAATTGATAAATTATCATTAATAAATTCTTTTTTTAGTTTCTTGGAATCTTGCTGTGCAGGAGCTATATCTTCTACAGCAGCTGCCATAAAAAGATAATCAATCTTATTTGCATGTTGTCTCAATTCTTGTTGCATCTCTTGAGCTGATTCCACATTGATAGTTTCGACCCCTGAAGGCGGTTTTAATGTTGTTGGCCCACTAATAAGAGTAACCGAAGCGCCTTCCTTGGCAGCTTCGTTTGCAAGTGCATAACCCATTTTCCCTGAAGATCTGTTGGAAATATAACGCACTTGATCCAAAAATTCCCGGGTTGGTCCGGCTGTAATGACCACCCGTTTACCATTTAAAAGTTTGCCGCTATGAAGATAGCGATGTAAGTGCTCGGTAATTGTCGATATTTCCGGCAACCTCCCGGCACCTTCATCTCCGCAAGCCAATTCCCCGGAATCAGGTTCAACAAAATAATAGCCGATCCCTTTTAAATATTCTATATTTTCCCTGGTCACAGGATTATTATACATATTAACATTCATGGCCGGCGCAAACATAATTTTCCTCTCCGCAAAAGCGAGGAGGATAGCCGATAATAAATCATCAGCAATACCCCGGGCTACTTTGGCTATGATATTGGCTGTTGCCGGCGCAACCAGAATTACATCAGCCCACTTTCCTAAATCGATATGGCGGGTCCCAGCATTATCACCTTCGAACATACCAGTATATACATTGCGATTAGAAAGAGTATTAAAAGTAAGAGGGGTGATAAATTCAGTAGCTGCTGCTGTCATTACCACCTGAACCTGGGCACCTTTTTTTTGTAATTGTCGAGTTAGGTAGGCTGCTTTATAGGCTGAAATACTACCGGTAACACCAAGAACTACATTGGTCTTATCCAAGAGCATACAATTATTCTTCTGTATTTCTCATTTCAAATTCGGATTCACCTTCTACAACTTCATTTAACGCGATAGTTGTAGGTTTTTCCATTTCATCCCAATTAACTTCATCTTCTTCCAGGAAGATAATTTCATCCTGTTCTTCTCTGGCATCGGGCATTGGATACTTAGCAATCCTTAATTTGTTAATCTGTTTTGCTCTCTTGGCGGCAACCAAGCAAAGTTTATAAATATCATCAGATTGCTGGTTTAATTTGTCTAAGCTAATAGGCATATTAGACTTTCTCCTTTATTGTTTCATGTATCTTATTTACTGTCTCTTCCAGATCATCATTAATGATTGTAAAATCAAAGTGATCTCTAAATTTCATCTCTTCGTTAATTCTAAGATTTCTTTTTTTAATTGTTTCACCATTTTCGGTTCCTCTACTTGTTAGTCGCTTTTTTAACTCTTCAAGACTGGGAGGCTCCAGAAATATAGTGAAGCTTCTTTCCGGATACAATTTTTTTATATTTAAGGCTCCTTTTACATCGATATCCAGAAGCATAAGTTGACCTTGAGCAAGAGCATCTTCTAACGTGCTTTTTAAGGTACCATAAAAATTATCAAAGACCTGTTCCCACTCTGCTAGTTTATCCTCTTGTATATAAGATTTAAATTTAGCTTCTGAAATGAAATAATAATCTTTACCATTTTTTTCATTTTTACGCGGCTGTCTGGTTGTACAGGAAATAGAAAAAACATAATCCTCGGATTTTTGCATTAATTCACGACACACTGTTGTTTTACCAGTTCCGGATGGAGCTGAGATAGGAATTAGAAGACCCTTTTTATTCATAAAATATTTCTAATTTGTTCTTTAATTTTCTCTATTTCATTTTTGGCTTCAACTATAATATGGGATATATCAGAATTATTTGATTTGGCACCAATAGTATTCAATTCCCTATGCATTTCTTGAGCCAAAAAATTTAATTTTTTTCCTGTTAGTCCCTCCGCATCCATATATTTTTTGAACTGTCCGATATGACTTTTTATCCTAT
>JAIPHI010000108.1 GCA_021735285.1 Fidelibacterota bacterium
TTGTAATTCAAACCATCGCTACCACCACCGATACCAGTTTCCATGATTAAAATATCAGCAATATGAACCAGATCAACTACAGTCTTGTCACCTTCGACTCTATTGGGTTGATGGTGCCAGCGGACAACCTGGATCAACTCTTCCGGTAAATTCCAATTTTCCAATAATATGGCTCCGGCTTCCTCATGGCTAATCCCCAGGATTCTTCTTTCCGCTATATCAAATGGTATTTGTTTCTCATAAGCAAGGTCCATTATTGGTTTGGGGTCTGTATCCAAAAAAGTGCTCATCGCCACTTTCCCAATATCAATTAACAACCCGGCTGTAAAAGTTAACTTGGGAACTTTCATATTCAATTCCTCAGCAATTTTTTCAGAGCTGATTGCTACTCCAATAGAATGTTTCCAGAGGTCACCTTTTGAGAGATCATATCCACTCACCTTTCTATCAATAATTGGAGCCACTGCACTACTCAGCGTTAATTCGAATATTCTATCTAAACCTAGCATAATAATTGCCTGTTTAACACTGCTTATTTCTCTTTGAAAACCAAAATATGCGGAATTTGCCATCTTGAGAACATCAGCAGTTAGCCCCTGATCGTATTTTATTAATTCAGCCAGTTCCTTGAAATCCACATCCGGATCATTAACCAATTTCTGTACTTTGGCAATTGTAGGAGGAATCGAGGGAATCTTATCAATTTTTTGTATTATTTCTTCCCGTTTTCTCATATCTCTTTTTCCTCCCTTTTAATTCTCACAGTAGTTCTTCCATCTACCAAATATAATGACATAGTCCTTGAAACCGTGCCCCCCACATCTTCTCCATCTATTAGAATATCATTTTTCCACAACATTTTTCTAGCAACCACGTAGTTCCTTCTTCCAATCTTAAACATATCCTTTTTATCCAGTAGTTTAGAGCCCCCTGCTAACTTCGCGATCAAATTTTTTCTTCTGGCCCCTTTATTAAATAATTCGGTCAGCATCATTTCGATACCTTTATCCACAAACATCAAAGGTTTCTTTTTGGCTTTTTCCTTATTTTTTCTGCTAACCGGTAGCATGCTATGCAACAGTCCACCAATTCTTAATTCACGATCATAGAGAGTAAGTCCGATACAGGATCCAAGAGAATAAGTAATCAACTGCTCCTCCGGATTTTCACTAATTTGCATATCTGATATACCAATAATTTTTTTCAAACTCAAACCTCCAATTATACCAGTATTATGATCTTATTTATGTGCCCAGCGTTCTAACTTATTAAAAGCCCGATCAGCAGCTTCTAGAATTAATTCCGGATCAATCGGTTTTTTAAAATAATCATCAAATCCGGCTTCTCTAACTTCAGATAATTCGAAAAGCGAAGAGTGTCCGGTAACAGCGTGGATCACAGCCACACTATTGGTTTCTCGAATCTTTCGGCACAGCTGTGTACCATCCATTTCCGGCATTTTTAAATCAAAAAACATGACTTGAATACGTTGTTTATTAATAGTTTTTAGCGCTTTTAGCGGGTTTTTCTCTGTAAAAACTTTATATGGAGTTGTCTCAAATATATCCTGGTACAACTCTAAGATTGCATCTTCATCATCTACAAATATGATTTTTTCTGTCTGCATAAATAATCCTTTTTAATATCTTTTTTTATAATAAATAGAGGGCCTAACCACTTCAAAGTTACGGTTTATGCCTGTGATACTCTCCGAATGACCGGTAATTAAATACCCGCCTGGTTTTAGTAAACGGTAGAGTTCCTTTAATAAGCGAGAGCGATGATATTGATCAAAATAGATCATCACATTGCGGCAAAATATAATATCCATTTTGCTTTTTATAGGAAAAGGAATTTCTGACAAATTTAGTCGTCTGAAAAGAATAAGCCGTTTTAATTTATTGCTGGCTCGATATTTCTTTAAGGAGCCATTATTTTCTTCTATAAAATATTTTTTAAGCAATTTTTTATCAATCTTATTCATTTTTTTCTCTACATACAAACCATTCATAGCATTTGCCAATACTGCCGTAGAGATATCGGTTCCTAATATCTTAAAATCGATGGATTCTCCATTCAGAGCCTCCAGAAGCGTCATCGCCATGCTATAAGGTTCCTCGCCGGAAGAACAAGCCGCACTCCAGAAGCGAAACTTCTTTTGCCCTTGCTGGATTCCTTTTCTAAACTGATCTGCCAAAAAATCAAAATGCTCGGATTCACGAAAAAAATGAGTTACATTAGTCGAGATCACATCCAGAAATTTGACGAGCTCTTTTCCACTCTCATCCTGTTTTAAATAATCAAAATATTCTTGATAATCATCTATATTTAATTTTCGCATTCTTTTACGAGTCCGGGAAGAAACGAGAGCCTCTTTCTTCTCTGATATATTGATACCACTTTTATCATAGACTATCTTACGAATTTTGTTAAATAGTTTTTTATCCAAATTTACAACCTTTCATAAAAATATCTAGAATCAGTCCTGGGGTATATCTTTAACCCAATCAGTCTCTCTAATCCTATGTACTTTAACCACCAATAGTTGACCGGATTTAAGATCAAAAATCACTTTTCTCCCTATTTCTCCCCCCAGGTCTTCTGAAATAACTCGAATACCATGCTTTTTTAATACTTGGCGAGCAATAGATATATTTTTTTCTCCTATATTTTTATAAGATTTCTTGGATGAAGCCCCACCAACTATCTGGGCTACCAAATCCTCGGGGTCGCTGCCCGCTTCTTTTAGTGTTTTTATCAAGGCAATAGTCGCCACATTCCCATATTTCGGCGTTGATTTTTCTGTATCTTTTATCTGTGGATACAAAAAATGGTTCATGCCTCCTTGTTTTAATTTTTTATCCCAAAGACAAACAGCCACACTATTACCTACAACAGTTCTAATGGCGATATTTTCTGAACTATAATAGATATAGCCAGGATGGAGATGATAAGCGGTTTCTGATAAGTATCGAGCTCTTTCATCCTTCCTTCTTTCAGTCATAAAAATTCTTATCCCTGCGGTTTAGAACATTTTTAAATCTTTTATATCTAAACATAAACAACATAGTAAAAACTATATAATATAATATAATGAATAATACAAAAACAAAAATGGTTTATTTATAGTAAGGTTAATCTATTTAAAAAAGTGTTCTTAAAATACTATATTTGTTGAAAAAATTCCGATAAATAATCGGAATTTTCAAAAATTACAAACCGACCTCTCTCTGCCATCTAAACTTAAATCAGCTTTAAATTTTAAATAGATTATCTATATTTTGTTTTTACTACTGCTTTTTTACATATCTCCTCCCATTTAAATAATTGGTTAGTTAATCCTAAGGATTCAAAGTAATCTTGCTTCAATAGTTTATTATCCTCTAATTTTTGATTCACCCTATTATTTTGGTGCTCTATCGCATTTGCGAAATGGACGATATTGACCGGGCTAATATCTTTTGCATTATATCTTTCGGGATAATGATGAAAAGCACAGGTTGAGATCAAGGGTGTAGGCAGACCCCATAAGCCTAAAAGATAAGCACCTATTTCTCCGTGATTGGCTCCTAAAATATGATTTTCAGCCTCTAATAGTGATTTGCCTTCTTCAATAACCAAAGTTTTTATCTTTTGAAAATCTCTATAAAAATTGGCAGCAATTACCAGTTTTCCAATATCATGTAAAAGCCCCGCCGTCCAATAATTTCTGACCTGTTCAGTGCCCAGATTATTTTTTTCAGCTATTTTTTCAGAATATCTAGCAACCTTAAGGCTATGTTCCCATAAATCATCTATATAGGTTTCATTGATATGGCCTCTTTTAAATTTATCAAATATTTTGACAGTCAATACCAATGACTTAAGAGTCTCCAAACCCAAATAAATACAAGCCTGCGTTGGATCTGTAATTTCCTCTTTTAAGCCAAAATAGGCTGAATTTATAAGCTGGAGAACTTTCGTACTCATACTAATATCTTTTGAAACAATTTTACCAATATCCCTGATTGAAGAGTGTTCGTTGTTGACCTCATTCATAATTTCATAATACATAGAAGGCAAACTGGGCAAAGAGTTTAGCTGTGAAATAATTTTCCTTACCCGAGATGATTCCATAATATTTTTAATTGCCAGACTTCTTTCCAAAGTATTGATAAGTGTATTTTTCTGGCATGGTTTAGGCAAATACTGATGTACCAGGTGCAAAGCTTTTAAATTCAAATTTTGGTCAGCAATACCACTCAATCCTACCCGCAGGACCATGGGATATTCTGCTTTAATTATTTTGAAAAGCTCAATTCCATCCATCTCTGGCATATAGATATCAGCAACAATAACATCTATTTTATTGTTTTGAATGATTTTTAGCGCTTTTTCCCCGCTTGTAATGAAAATCATCTCCCATTCTTCGCGCCGGGAATAGAGGAGACGTTTAATGCCATTGAGCACTCTTTTTTCATCATCAACAAATAAAATAGTATTCATAGAAGATTCTATTATCAAATATTAACTATTTATTGCTTTCAACAAAATATTGAAAGTAGTTCCCTCATGCGGTTCACTTTCAACTTCAATATATCCATTATGTTTTTTCACCAGAGTATTAATAATAAATAGACCGAGACCGAATCCCCCATCCTCTTTTCTGGTTGTATATCTGGCTTTGAAAATCTTTTCAATAGTTTCCTGGTCCATGCCCTTACCATTATCAGTCACTGAAATTTGATAATATTGGCCCGCATCTTGATCACTCTCATGATTGTAACTAACTTTATCAAGTTTAACATCAATTTTACCATTATCTTCGGAAATGGCTTCCTTGGCATTAATAAATAGATTTAACAGAATTTGTGTGATTTGCGTAGCATTAGCATCGACTTTAGCAGAAATATCCGGTATTTCAAGATTAAATTTGGTTGTTTTAGGAAATATAGGTTGGACTATACTAAATGATTCTTTGATAATATCCGTTAAATCGCAAATCCCCTTGGCATCGGTATCAGGACGGGTCAGATCAAGAATTTGTAATGTCAATTGCGAGGCTCGATTCACAGCTTTTTTAATATTACTGATCTGTCTGTCAACAGGTTTATCATGTTCTATTCTTAGTTTAATAATGTCCGGATAGCCTCTAATTATCGATAAAATATTTTTTAAATCATGGATCACACCAGCCGCCAAAATTCCCACTATTTGCATTTTTTGGGACTGGATCAGCTGCTCCTCAAGTAATCCCTTCTTTTCAATCAAGTCATCCCTATACTTTTTTGTACGAAGCACACTATTTATTCTAGCGATCAGGTCTTCTTTTGAGACTGGCTTATTGATCAAGTCCGTAGCCCCCAGATTCAAAGCCTTTCTTTTTAGATCTTTATTCTTTAAACCAGTTAACATCACAACTTCAATGCCCCGGGATTCGAGCTCATTTTTTATATAACCCAATAGTTCGAAACCATTCTTTTTGGGCATATTAATATCCAAAACTGCCACATCAATAGCCTTGTCAGCAAGCATTTTATAAGCTTGATCCGTGGTTTTTACAAAAAACATATTCCATACATCTTTTTTACCATATAACATTCTCTTTAAGCCGGAAAGCAACTTTTCATCGTCATCTACAAATATTATATTCCCATTCATTATAATTCCCTTTTTTTCGGTAGTTCAACTATAAAAGTGGTTCCTTCACCAGTCTTAGTATCAAAGTATATATTCCCATCATGATTTTCAACTACGACATTGTATGCCATAGAGAGGCCTTGCCCCGTTCCCTGACCAACTTCTTTGGTTGTAAAAAATGGATTGAAAATTTTATTTCTAATATCCTCAGGTATCCCTGTTCCATTATCGGAGACTTTTATTTCCAGAAAGTCCGACTTGGTTCGAGATGTGATTTTTATCAGCCCTTTTCCATTATTTTTTTGGGATTCAGCATCTTTGATAGCATGAGCTGCATTGACAATCAAATTCAGCAAAACTTGGCTGATTTGTTCCTGATACACAGGAATTGCATCCGGATTGTCCTCCAAATCAGATTCTAAGACAGCATCGTATTTCCATTCATTGCGCGTCACAGTTATTGTTTTTTGAATAATTTTGTTGATATCTATATCCTGTTTTTGATGGGTGCCGGGATGGGAGAAAGTCCGCATTGCATCAACAATTTTAGAAATTTTGTTGAGCCCATCTATCGAATCTTCTAGAGCCGCATCTATCTCTTCTTCTAAAAACGAGATATCCAATCTATCTAACTTTCTTTGTAAGGCCTCTATCTTTTCTTCACTCTGACCACAATCTTCCAAACAGGGAAATAGCTCATTATATCCTTTGACAACAGAAACCAGTTCAGGCAGACTTTCTTTAAAAAATTCAATATTACTATTAACATATTGAGTAGGTGTATTGATCTCATGAGCAATTCCGGCTGCTAATTGCCCGATTGCTTCCATTTTATTGGCCTGCATCAACTGGATTTCTAATTTTTTCTCGCGGGTTGTATCTCTATAGATTAAAAAATAATCCATATGTTGACTATCAATGTTGATAGGTGCTCCAATAATAGCACAGTGGATTTCTTCTCCATCGGCAGTTTTTCTCACAGAATTTTTGAATATATTTTGGCCTTTCATTATTTGTTCTTTTATTTTCTTACGCTCTTCAGTTAAGCGCTCAGGTAGAATAAATTCATCAAGTTGTTTGCCTTTGAGAGTATCCAACGAATAGCCAAAAATTTTGATAAAAGCCGGATTAATGTCAACCACTTTTCGATCTTGATCGAGAGTTACAATCCCTTGTGGAGAATTATCTTTTAAGGCTCGATAATATTTCCATTGGGTTTTTACTTTTGCCTCTGATTCTTTCTGTTTTATAATTTTATTAAGTTCATTTGCAACTGCTTCCAATAGGTCTTCGGTTTCGGAGTTTATCGCAGTTGTTTTTTCATGGGTTGAATATAGAATAATTTTCCCAACCTCAGCTTCTCTGATATTCAATCCGATTTCTACTAACTTTTTATGGTTAATTTCTCCTTCGTTCGAAAAAGTTTTACTACGATATTTAATCTCACTAACCAAATTAAAATGATTTACATACTCATCCAGAAACACCACAACCTTGTCAAGAATTTTATCAAGTGAAAGAGACTCTGTAGCAAGTTTTGTGATTGAAAAAAGTAAATTTAACCTTCTGGTCTGAACGGCAATTTGACTTTCCAGTTTTTTATTTACATTTTCCAAAACCTTTTGTGCTCTGGCATTATCAATTGCCATTGTAATTCTGGCTAAGACTTCCTCAATAACAAAGGGCTTGCTAACATAGTCCGCCCCACCGGCTTCAAAGCTTTTCTGAATATTATAACGACTTGAATCTCCGGTAATAAAAATTACTGGTATTTCCTTGGTTTCCCGAATCGACTTTAATTTTTTACATGTCTTAAAACCATCCATATCAGGAAGATTTATATCCAGTAATAAAATATCCGGATCTTGTTCTTGTGCGGTTTCCAGTGCTTTTTTACCACTTTGCACTCCTTTTGTGGCGTAACCATTCCGCTCAAGGATATTTGTAATCATTTCCAGTGTATAGGGATCATCATCTACAATTAATATTTCTCGTTGATCCTCTTTTAGCATTAGTAGGTCCTTATATTTCATTATAGAAAGATCAGACTCTTTTCAGAAAAACCAAGCAGTGAAATTTGATAGATATACTTTAATATTGAAATAACAGTTTCCTTAAAAGTCTTCTAATTCTTCCTCTTCAAATTTGATTACTTCGTCAGGTTCAATTTCCTTATTCTTAGCATCAGAGGATTGCGTTGATTTCTTTTTAGACTGGAGTTTCATTTCTCCGTTACTTTTAAGTTTAAAAGTAGAGACCATAGAAGAAAGTTCCTGAGCCTGAGCATTCAATTCTTCGGCGGCACTGGCTGATTCTTCCGAATTGGCAGCATTCTTCTGAGTTACTTTATTAACTTCAGAAACCGACATATTAACCTGCTCAATACCTTCAGCTTGCTCTTTTGTGGCAGCATCGATTTCACCAATCAGATCAGTTATATTTTCAATACTTTGCGAAATATCCTGTAAATGACTGGCTGTTTCCTCCGTCTTCTGCACACCCTGGACTGCATTGTTTACTGATTCTTCAATCAGTTCTGATGTATCCTTGGCTGCATTAGCACTCCTTTGAGCCAGTTCGCGAACTTCTTCGGCAACAACGGCAAAGCCTTTCCCGGCTTCTCCTGCCCGAGCAGCCTCTACTGCTGCATTCAAAGCCAGTAAATTTGTCTGAAATGCAATATCGTCAATGGTTTTGACAATTTTTGAAGTCTCATCTGAGGAAGCTTTTATTTTATTAATTGCTGTTGTCATTTCCTGCATAGCACTCTTACCATCTTCAGTAACCTCATTGGCTTTTTTAGCTAAATTGTTAGCCTCATTGGCATTATCTGAAGTCTGGTTAGTCATTGAGGCCATCTCTTCCAGAGTACTGGAAATTTCCTGCAAAGAACTGGCCTGGTGATTGGCATTTTCAGCAAGATTCTGACTACCAGTAGTAATCTGAGTGCTGGCCGAAGATACTTGTTCAACTGAATTGTTAACCTGCCCTAAGGCCTTGTTCAAATTACCAATGGCAGTATTAATATCATCTTTGAAGTCTTTAATCTGCCCTTCATAGTCAGCTTGCAATTTTTGAGTTAAATCACGTTCTGCTAGAGCGGAAATAACTTCAGCTGCTTCCTTAATAGGACCTTCCAGAGCATCAATGATCTTATTAACGCCTTCTACCACTTTCTGGTATTCACCTTCATACTTTTCAGTCTCGATACGAGTATCTAAATGGCCATTCGCAGCATCCTGAGACTGTTTTTCAATAGTATCAACGAGATCCTGAATATTGTTCATACATTGATTGACATTATCCTTCAGACTTTCGAAATCACCTTTAAAAACATTTTTAGCTTCATTCTTGACAGTAATTCGTTTTTCCAGATCCCCATTTGCAATCCGTTCTATATATATCTTTACAACCTCAAGAGGCTGAATTACGGCTTTGAGAGTAGAATTAATACCTTCTACAATAGTTTTAAACTCGCCTTTAAACTCATCAGGATTACCTCTTGAATCCAGTTGCCCTTCAACTATATTTTTCGTAAGGCGATCAGTTTCATCGATAATCCCTTGGAGTGATTCCTCCATATCAATCAAAGCCGGAGTAATTTGATCATTCTCAGATTGCTTGCCTTCCTCTTGTAAAACCTTAAGATCACTAAGATCACCATTACTAACTCGCTGAACAATCTCCTGAATTCTCTTCATGCGATCAATTAA
>JAIPHI010000109.1 GCA_021735285.1 Fidelibacterota bacterium
CCACCAGGGTCACATTGTGGAAGTCTAAACCCTTCGCTATCATCTGAGTTCCTATCAGGACATCTATCTCTTCTCTATCAAAACTATTTAATATTTTTTTCAATGCTCCCTTTGTACTGGTAGTATCCGCATCCATACGAGCAATAGTCAGCTCCGGTAAAATATTTTCCAGCAAGCTCTCTGCTTTTTGGGTTCCGAAGCCAGGATAAATTAATTCCTCACTTTCACATTCGGGACATTGCCCAGGAACTCCCTGCTTATAATTACAATAATGACAAACAAGACTCTCACTGGTTTGGTGATAGGTTAGTGTCACATCACAATTGCGACAACGGGGAGACCAGCCGCAATTCGAACATAATAGAAAATTAGAGTAGCCTCTTCTATTTTGGAGTAAAAGTACTTGCTCGCCTTTTTCAGTTTTATCCTGAATTTTCTTCAGTAAAAAATCAGAATAGAGATTATCCGGTTTTTTACCCGATTTCCAGGCCTTTTTCAAATCTATAATATGCATTTCAGGATATTTTGCACTCGAATATCTTTGCTTCATTTCCAGTAAATTAAACTTATTTATAGCAGCATTAAAATGGCTTTCTATGCTGGGGGTAGCAGAGCCAAGAAGGACAGGAGCCTTACTTTTTTGGCCTCGAATCAGTGCCGCATCACGAGCATGGTAACGAGGTTCCGCACCATTTTGCTTAAAAGAGGAATCATGTTCTTCATCCAGGATGATCAAGCCCAATTCCTGTAATGGGAGAAACAAAGCACTTCTCGCACCAATAACAACTGATATGTCTCTATTTAATATCATTCTCCATATTTTAGAGCGATAACTTTGCTTAAGGTTACTATGCCAGATTGCTATTTCATCTCCAAAGGCACCCTTAAATCTGGAAGCCAGGTGCGTAGTCAGAGTGATCTCAGGCACCAACACCAGAGCACTTTTATCATCTTGAAGAGCCGCTTCGATCAGCTTAATATAGACTTCAGTTTTACCACTACCTGTAACTCCATGTAGTAAAAAAGGTGCAAATTTGTTTGCATGCAGAGGCTCACTAACAGCATCAAAAACCTCCTGCTGTTCCCGGTTGAGCAGGACTTGTTTTTTTCTCTCCTGAAAACCATGCCACATTCTATCAATTGTCACGTCCTCAACTTCAATGTCTATCAAGCCCTTCTCATGTAAAGCATTAATTGAATATCGGGAGAAATTATCAATATCATCCTCTTTGATAAATCCATTTTTTTTCAGATATTCAATAATCCGAAATTGCTCTTTAGCATTCTTTTGGATATCTGCAGGGCCTTCTTTTTTATATTTATCAGAAAGGCGAATAGTACGTCTGGTTATATTTTTCGTGTTTTTCTCTTTAAAATGTACTTTCTCCTGGACATAATTTTTGTTTTTTAGGTAATCTAAGCCTCGCGCAAGATACTCTCTTTTAAAATCTTTCCGCAGAGTTTGATAACGTAAACCTGTGCTACTCAGAAGTCTCTCATATATATCTTGATACTTATCTGGCTTAGCAGCGGTATTCCGGATCACTAACTCTCGCGAACGTTTTATACGATACTCTTTTGGTATAGTTGTTTTTAACAATTTCCCCAGGGGTGTCAAATAATAATTTGCTACAACTTTCAGAAAAGCCAACAATTCAGGAGGGAAAAATGGCTCTTTATCAAGGACTTCATAGATTGGTTTGGCTTCAAATCCCTGCGGTTCATCAGCATTAGGATTGATCACAAAACCGATCGTCTCCTTGCTTCTCAGCGGCACTACTATCCGCTGCCCAATTTCCAACGAAGTTTCTATATAAGCTGGCACTTTGTAGGTAAAACTCCGCCACAATGGTCTGGGAAATACTATATCAATATATTCATTTTGCATATATTCTAATCAATGCTTATTTTAATTCTATTGTTAAATTAAAGTTCTTGAAAATTATGAATAATCGAAACCAAAAAATTAATTTATTACTATTCTTTCATAGAGCTACAATATCTCCCAAAATAATTGGCTTTTTTAGAACGATCCAGCAGTGTTGATTAATGGATTGAAACAGATCTCTACCACGATAGATTGTAGTATTATTCTCAATATTATCATTATTTTAGCATCATGTTTTGCTTTGGTGACTAAGGTATTAGAGTCTGCTGCAGCATACTACCCTTTTAATATGATCAGATAATACCTTTACAAATTCTATAACCTTCCAGTCAGCCACATTTTAAAGACTCACACGTTTCAAAATTATAAATACTAAAAACCTTCTGAAATCTAGCGCCTCTAAAATAAAAAATCAGCAGAGAGAAGTATAAATTCACCCTCTGCTGATCTAAACAATAAAAAATCAATCCCAAAATATATTAAGACTTTATAACCCAGACTTTTACTTCGGTGTTAATCCCGGCATCTAAATTAACTGGCACCTCATAGATCCCCAGGGATCTAATTGGCTCCTCCAATTTTATATTAGATTTGGGAACTTCATAACCTTTTTCTTTCATTTGCTCAGCAATATCATTTTTAGTTACCGAACCGAAAACCTGGTCTTTTTCTCCAACCTTGACTGGAATTGTAATGGAAAGAGATTTGATCTTTTCAGCCAACTCTTTGGCCTTTTTTAATTTTCTTTCTTTGCGGATATTTCTCTGTCTCTTTATCTCCCTGAATCTTTTAATATTAGATTCAGTCGATTTTAATGCAAATCCCTGCGGGATAAGATAATTCCTTGCATAGCCGTCAGCGACTTCAATTTTATCACCGGCTTTACCCAGTTTTTCTTTATCTTTTAATAATATAATCTCCAAGGTTAACCTCCAATCCTAATTTTTGTAATTACTCATCAAGAACATTGTATTGATAAGGCAGTAAAGCAATATTTCGCGCCCGGTTAATTGCCGTTACCAGACGTCTTTGGTGTTTTGCACAGGTCCCTGTTGTTCTTCTAGGAATTATTTTTCCCTGTTCTGTAATAAACTTACGCAAGGTCTTAGGTTTTTTATATGAAATTTTCATGCGTGGGCTCTCACAAAACTTACATATTTTTTTTGTTCTTATCATTATTGATCCTCTTAACTATTGATTCTCTTTTTCAACTGCTTGTTCATCCAACCTAACAGTTAGATATGATAGAATTCCCTCTGTATATTTCATCCAGCTTTCCAGTTCAGAAACATAGTCACTATTTTCTGTTTCAACTTTAATTAGCACATAGTTACCATATTTTTCACCATCAATCCGATAAGCCAGCTTACGTTTTCCCCAATCGTTGGTAGTTAAAATATTCGCATCCAGCTTCTTTACCTGTTTTTCAACTGAATCGATAAGATAAGAAATCTTATCCTGTTTGTAATCTGAGCTGATTATAAATAAAGTCTCATAATACCTCACTATTAAAGCTCCTTATTTTTATTTCTAACAGTTTTTTGATTATAATCGATACCATTATATTTACTCATTAACTCATCTATAGAATTATTGCAGAAATCAATAATTGCCTCGACGGCACCATCAGTTACCTTCTTCTTTAAATCTTTTTCTGTTTTTGAAAATTTTTGCAAAACAAAATCTTCTGAATTCAAATCACCCTGCGGTCCTATTCCTAACTTTAAACGGGCAAACCCATCTGTACCCAGGCTGCGGATGATAGACCGCATTCCTTTGTGACCACCGGCCGACCCCGAAGGGCGAATCCGTACTCTACCGAGATCCAGATCAATATCATCGTATATAATCAATAGGTCTTTGATATTTGCGCCTAATTTTTCAAGCAACTTTTTTATTTTGGGCCCTGATGTGTTCATATATGAGATTGGTTTCCCCAGTACAGCTTGAGTCTCAAGTTTTTTCCTCAAATAAGACGAACGTTTACTTCTACTAATCCAGGCTGTTGTGTTCATTCTATCATAATTAAGATTATATTTTTCATTAAATCTGTCAATCACATCAAATCCAAAATTATGTCTTGTTCCGGCATATTTTTCTACACCGTTGCCAAGACCTACTATTAATTTCTGCTTTTTCATTTATATAATGTAATTTAATCAATCTATTCTTGTTTCTCTTCTTCTTCGGTCTCACCCTCTTCTTCACCTTCTTCGGCTTCTTCGCCTTCTTCAAGCTCTTCACCTTCTTCGAGTTCTTCACCTTCTTCAAGGGCTTCAAGTTCTTCAGCAGCTTCCAGAACTTCTTCAGTTGTAACAACCTCAGTAGGTTCAACAACAGAAACAATCGAGATAGACTCATCGTCTAATACTTTGATCTCTTCCAGTTCTAAATCTCCCACAGCTATTGATTCTCCTGTTCCCAGCTCTTCCACATTTACTGTAATACTATTTGGTATATCTTTGGCCTGAGCCTGGACTGTTAAATGCCATTTAGTCTGATGTAGCACACCTCCCTCAGCAACCCCAATAGATTCTCCTTCGGTGATCACAGGAACCTGAATTTTTATAACCTCATCCAGATCAATCCCCATAAAATCGACATGCTGAGCCTCGTCTGTTACCGGATGCCATTGGATCTCTCGAATCACCGCATTTTTTACATCACCCTCAATATCAAGATCATAAATTAAAGAATCGCCGTGCAAACTTTTCATGAAACTAATTTTACCTAGCGAAATCGGAAATGACTCCCCACCTTTTTTGTAATAAACTGCCGGGATTTTGTTATTTCTCCTGATCTTTTTTGTGTGACTATGCTTTAGATTCGTGCGCTTTTCTGCTTTTATTTTATTATAAGCCATTAATCACTCCTTATTATAGTCTTTCATTTATATTTGAAATCAAATATTTTACTAATTGATTCTTCATTGTGAATCCTCATGATTGCATCCGCCAATAATTGAGCCGCTGATGCAATTTCCAGCTTAGAGAACCTTTTCTCTTCAGGAATGTCGACTGAATTTGAAACAATAACCTTATCAATTGGCGAATCCATAATTTGCTCTACACAGTCACCCGAGAAAAGCCCATGCGTAGCAACCACAGTAATGGATTTACAACCTCTTTTCTTTATTAATTTTGACACTTCAGTCACAGTTCCGCCTGTATCGATCATATCATCGACGATTAGAACATGCTCAAAATCAGTTTCACCGATTATATGGACAACTTCAGCCCTATTGTGTTTTGGCCGGCGCTTATCAACAATTGCCATAGGTAAATTTAATACTTTAGCATAAGATCGTGAAAATTTGACTCCCCCTATATCAGGTGAAACCATTGTGTAATCTTTGCCTGCTATTAATTTTTTAAGCCTGTCAACAAAAATTGGTTTAGCATACAAATGATCAAAAGGGATATTCGCAAAGCCCTGGATTTGCGAAGAGTGTAAATCCATAGTCAGAATTCTATTAGCGCCTGAACTGACAATGGCATCCATAAATACACGCGAAGAAATTGGCACCCTGGGTTGATCTTTTCTATCCTGACGAGCATATCCAAAATAGGGAATTACGGCTGTGATCCTTTTGGCGGAAGCACGCCTGGCGGCATCAATCATTAATAACAACTCAATAATATTATCAGAGGGCGGATTGGTGGGTTGTACAATAAATACATCTGCACCGCGAATATTATTTTGAAATCTAAGCCAGATCTCACCATCAGAAAAATCTCTAAAATCAATTTTCCCTTCCGGATAACTCAAATGGCTATTGATTTCTTCTGTGAGTTTAGGATTTGAACGACCTGAAAAAACTTTTACTTTACTATACATTTCACATAACCATTAACTTTTAAAATAAAAATGGCTCGGGGACCAGGATTCGAACCTGGATCGATGGGACCAAAACCCATTGTCCTGCCATTGGACGATCCCCGAACACTCTAATTTATCATAGGATTAGTTACAACTGTGACATACTCGACCGCTCTAACGATCGGCATTAGATTAGCATCTTTGTGAAATGCTCCAATCACAGTCGAACCACTTCCCGACAAACCAGCGTATTCTGCCCCACCTAGCAGTAGAATTCGCTTCATATCGCTGATTTCTGGATATGATTGGATTACGATATCTTCAAATTGATTTTCAAAAAACTTCCATTTAGGCTTTTTACCTAAAATTAAGCGGTCAAAGTTAAATTTATCTTTCTTATTTGTCAAGCTGAATTTTTTATAGGCCCATTGTGTCGATATATTAAACTCCGGGATCAGGCATAATATTTTAAAATCAGGCTTGAGTTTGATCGGGTGCAAAATATCGCCTATGCCTTCACCAATTTGAGTACCACCTCTGATAAAAAAAGGAACATCAGCACCAATAGTGCGGGCTATTTTCTGTAATTTCTGGTCTGGAAACTGTAAATCCCAGAATTCATTTAAATATTTTATTACTGTTGCTGCATTGGAACTGCCGCCACCAAGTCCGGCTCCGACCGGAATATTTTTATCAAGGTAAATTTTACAATTCCTTTTAGAATTAGTAAACTCCCGCATCTTAAAATAAGCTTTCACACATAGATTGTTTTTATTGTCAGGTAATTCGGGATGCGCTGTAGAAAATGAAAACTGCTCCGCTTCCTCAAATATTATCTCATCATGGAGATCGACTTCTTGAAAAAGCGTGCTAATTGTATGATATCCATCCTCTCTTTTGCCTGTTATCCTGAGAGCCAAATTGACTTTAGCATTGGACTTTAGGATGGTCTTCTCAGGCATTAGCCAGGGCCTCCTGCATCCGCTCAAGACATTTCTCTTTTCCTAAAATCTCAGCCGTCTTATGTATTTCCGGCCCATGCGTCTGCCCTGTAATCCCAACTCGAATACTCATCCAGAGTTGTTTGCCTTTGATTCCGGTTTCCTTTTGCACTTGGCGAGCAATATTGACAAAAATATTCCTATCTAATGCATCCAATTCAGACAGTTTATCTATAAAACCTTTTAAAACCTTAACTGTCTCCTTACTTTGCAACATCTTCTCAGCATCCTTCTCAAGTTGTAAATTTTCCTTAAAGAATATAATCCCTTTTGAATTGATGTCATTTAATTTCGTTAAGCTTTCCTGAAGCAGACCAACAATTTGTTTGAGTTCTTCTTCACTCCAGTCTATTTCACTTGCAATCCTATCTTCAACATGTTGATATAATTCATCAAGATCCATTTCCCGAATATAAATACCATTCATCCAATCTAACTTTTCCAAATCAAAAACAGAACCTGATTTACCAACTTTTTCTAATGAGAACTCCCGGATCAATTCTTTTCTGCTAAATATTTCTTGATTGGTGCCGGGATTCCAGCCTAAAAGTGCTAAAAAATTTATAAGAGCATCTTTGAGATACCCTTTATCTCGATAATCACTCACTGCTACATCACCCTGGCGCTTGGAAAGTTTAGACCTATCCCGGTTTAATAATAAAGGTAGATGGGCAAACTTTGGCGCTTCCCAGCCTAGAAATTCATATAAAAGTATATTTTTTGGAGTGCTTGGCAACCACTCTTCACCGCGAATAACATGTGAGATTTCCATCAAATGGTCATCGACTATATTAGCCAGATGATAAGTAGGAAATCCATCGGATTTCATCAGAATCTGATCATCAAGCAGATCGGTTTCAAAACTAACTTGCCCCCTAATTATATCATTGACTATAATCTCCCTATTTTCCGGAATTTTCTGACGGATTACATAGGATTCTCCTGCTGCTATTCTTTGCTCTGCTTCTTCTCTGGAAAGAGAGCGGCACTTGCCATCGTAACCTGGCGGTTTGTTTTGCATCTTTTGGATTCGATTTAACTCGTCCAGTCTCTCTTTTGTACAGAAACAGGGGTAAGCATGATCTCTTTCTAATAGTTCGTCAGCATATTTTTTGTATAATTCTATTCGCTCGGATTGTATGTACGGCCCGTAATCTCCACCTTTGTGAGGACCTTCATCAGGCTCCAGACCAGCCCATTTCAGGGCTTCAATAATTTTTTCAATGGCACCTTCAACTCTCCGTTCCTGATCCGTATCTTCAATTCTCAGAATCAACTGGCCTTGATTCTGTTTAGCAAAAAGATAAGCGTATAAAGCTGTTCGTAATCCTCCTACATGTAAATATCCCGTCGGGCTGGGAGCAAATCTGGTTCTAACCACTATTTTTCTCCTTTTTTATAACTGTTAAGATTGCCATAACCTGAATTCCTTTTCCTTTTCCAAATGCTGTCAGGCCTTCTCCACTTGTGGCTGTAATTCCAATATCTTCTTGATCAATTTTTAAAAGTTGTGCCAAAGATTTTTTCATAGTATCAATGTGGGGGGTTATTCTAGGTTTATAACATTCTATGGAAATAGCTAAATGTGTTATGCGCCAATCGGATAAATCCTGATAGGCCAGTTTAAGGTACTCTTTACTGTCAGTTATGCCCTGCTTTAAACACATTCTATCTGCAATTTCTCCTAATATATTGCGGCCTGTAATCGATGATATACTATTTGTAACCGCATGTAAAACAACATCAGCATCACTGTTCCCTTTTAAAGGAGGCGCATCGTCAAATTCCACACCGGCTAAAATTAATTTGCTGTCACTATTTGCATCAAATTGATGACTGTCCTGGCCCAATCCGGTCTTAAAGATCATTAGTTTTCTCCTGATATAAGGCTCGCGCCAGCAATAAATCTTCTTTATGAGTTATTTTAAAATTGTGCTTATCGCCTCTTATCACATGCACTTTTTGATATTTTTCCATAAGACCAGCTTCATCAGTGGCCTGTAAATCTTCTTCAATCGCTTTTTCATACGCTGCCTTTAATAATTCTGTTTTAAAAGTTTGAGGCGTTTGAGCGGACCAAATTTTTTCTCTATCAAGTGTTCCGATGACATGATCACGTTTAATCTCTTTTAAAGTATCGGTTACCGGGAAAGCGGTTAGAATTGCATCTTTTGTCCGGCACTGTTCAATGTTTTTTTCTATAATTGTCTGAGTCACAAACGGTCTCACACCATCATGAACTACCACAATATCTGTTCTCTCATCCAGACGATTTAACCCCTTCCCAACAGATTCCTGCCTGCTGCTCCCCCCGGCTATTAATTTGACCTGTTTGGACTGGAGCTGAGATGGTAGAGAAGCTTGCAAAATCTCCGAATCAAGATATTCCCGGGCCACAACTACAATAATTTCATCAATTGTTTCAATTGTGGCAAACTGGTCTAATGTATGATAAAGGATTGTATTATTTTCAATTTTTAAAAATTGTTTGGGAAGCCTCGTTCCCATGCGGTTGCCTTTTCCGGCAGCCACTATAATTGTACTTATATAAGCCAATTTAA
>JAIPHI010000110.1 GCA_021735285.1 Fidelibacterota bacterium
CTTATTTGGTTGTTTTTTTGGGTTTGTTTATTTTGATCAGAAAAAATTTGCAATTATGGGGGTGGGTCCCCCCCCCCGCTTTCCGGGGCGCCCCCCTCCCATATATATTATACCCACGCAAACACAAAAACGGGAAATTATGGGATTTTCGGTTTGAGGAGCGCTGGAGGGACGGCATTCTCCTAAAAAAATATTTTGTGTATATAGGAGATTATTTGAATATAGAAAATTATCAAGATCAGGAAAAAAATCTAAAAAATTAATTAAAAGATATGTTGTTGTTTTTTCAACCCTATAATTTAATTTGATATAAAATAATTTATTATATTTGCTTTTGCCGGCTTGATAATATTAATAATATTAATAAAATTAAGCAAGAATATAGAGATTTAAAATGGTAAATTACTATTTATATAAGAATAAAATAAAAGAAAGATTAGAAAACTACTACGGTAATAATGTATCAAAAATTAAAGATTTAAAAAGATTCGATGGGAACATCCTAAATCCAAATTGGGACAAAATAATTCCTAAAGGTCTTTATGATTCGTTTTTAAAAATATTAATCGACAATTGTAAATATCCTATAAAGGATGAATTTTATGATATTAATCTAAATAATGAAGGAAAAGATAATCTCGGTGAAAAAATTCAATGTATTGAAGAAATATATACGATATTATTTAAATATATAGCTATAATGTTCGGATATGTTAAATATGTATGGAGATTCAGAGATGTGATAAATTTCATAGACAGATGTCCGAAAAATAATAGGATCATTAATCAAAGGTCATATTCAAAAATTAAGTGTTTGATTTTCAAGAAAGTATTAAAAAAAGAGTATATAGGGACAAATTGGGACAAAAGGATAAGTATTTATTCATATAATGAGGAAAATATTTATCTTTTTAAGCAAGGGATTATTTTAGTTTTAAATCTTGAAGAGATAATAGATAATATCGGAATTAATGTAAACGAATTCAAAATTTTTGGTGGGGAAGGATCACAACAAATAACAAATACGATTTGGGAAGAAATAAAAAGTGAAGATAATTTTATAAATTTTAAAGTGAAAGGCAAAAGAAATTTAAAGAGATTTAAAACAGTAAAAGTAATTTCTAAATATATAGAAGATGCAAAGAGAAAAGCCCCCGAATCGTTATGCAGTGCTAATGATGTAGCAGATAAAATCGTAAAAAGGTACGAAGGTAAAGATAAATATGATTATCTTCCAAAAAAAGAGACAATCCGTAAAAATTACATCGGTGAAATATTTAAATGTGATGGAGAAGAATACGATTGTAGAATAGAATCGTAAAAATTAAAAATAAATAAATCATATTTTTGGTGCTATCTATAAATTCAGGTAGCACCATTTTTTTATATATATTTTGATAACTATGGCAAATTCCAACCTAATGCCAAAATTAAATAAAACTATTTCTCCTCAATATATTTGAAATATTTCTGTCATTGAGTTGTCATTAGCATAGTTTAACTTGCTGATAATAATAATTTTAAACATATTTTAGTGTTAGATGTTTGAAATTTGCGAGAGAATCAAAAAAAGGAGCGAAAATGCTAAACCAAAGAGAGCTTTGTGCGCAGACAAATTTGAAACCAAGGCAGGTGGACAATTTGGTGCGAAATTATACCATCCCACCAAAATACGTGCAAAGATTTGGCAAGGGAATACCGAGAAAATTCGACCCCAAGGCAGTAAAAATCATCAAAAAGTGGAAGGAAGAAAAAGCTATTGAATAAGTGAAATTTAGATAAATCAAAATTGCAAAATGGAGGAAGATATGCAGAAATCGATTACAATATTCAGCGATCCTAAAAAATCTATTGGCCACATTTGTATTAATGGCAAGATGGAAGACCTCAAACATTTGCAGGAGATTTCAAAAAAATCCATAAATAGGAAAATTTTAAAGGAAATTCAAATAGAAAATAAAAACAGCGAAGTCTCAACTCAATTTTGAGAGTGATGCTAAACATTAATTCAATGAAAGGGAATTCAAATGGAAGATTTCGTAAAATTCGCATCGGAAGCTAAGCTATTTTTAAAGACAAGGAAAGAATTAGATCGGAAAGCGAAGATCACAGATGACGGAGTGTTGATTATTACTATCAAAGGCTCTGATAAGCAATCTTTTGTCCGGAATATTGCCAATTATACAGTTAAAGATTCTTTCGTGCTCCTAATTGAATTATTGGACAGACCTATCCCCCGTAAAGTTGTGAGATACGTTGCTTATCTTCTCTGTAAATACAAAAAAATAACGCAAATACCCGATGAAGTATTGCTTTTTTCTGACTTGATCCAGGATAATGAAATTACTCGAGGCCTTAAAGCGATACAGCGAGAAGTAGATAAAATCCCCGTACCACCTGTGCCATCCCCTCCAACAAAATGATTTACAATTCATCTGCAAACCTATAAGTTTAAATAAACGGAAAAAATACAATTGAAAAACACCGGATTTATCGTGGTTTATAGAAAACTCCGAAATAATGAGCTCTGGCAAAAACCAGAGAAATTACAAGCCTGGCTGGACTTGTTATTTGAGGCTGAATATGAGAGAAAAGAAAAAAATATTAAAGGATCAACAATACTTATAAATAGAGGAGAGAAGGAATATTCCAGAAGATACTTGATGAATAAATGGAGCTGGTCTGATACGAAATTAAATAATTTTCTTAATTATCTGGAAAAAGCCAATATGATCACCATTAAGAAAACCGGAATTTATCATAGACCTATCAAAATTTGCATTGAAAACTATGATCTGTATCAGACAAAAACAGACAATACCAAAACCCCTGATAGCCAGAGAGTTAAATCCGATTTTGAGAAGCAAAGCCGACAATCAGCCGACGATAAAACAGACAATAAAACAGACAATTGTAAAATTACTGACAGACAGGTAATTACCCCCTCAAAAGATACCCCTAAAACGACAATAAAAGCGACGAAAAAAACGACCCATAATAATATAACAAATAATAAAGAAGCTATAAATATACCGTCAAATCGAAATTTGCCGGAATCTTATTTTGATCTTTCTTTAAAATTCCATCAAATCCAAAAAAAGAATGGTCTTCACCACAAAGATTTTAATAAAGAATTGACCTACGAGACTGCTATCGTAAAAAATGGTGCCGAAGCCATCGATAGACTTATCAGGCTGGATGGTGAGAGTTTAGAGGATGTGAAGGAGACTCTACGGTTTGTCCTTACAGATGACTTTTGGCAATCACAGGTAGTGAGCCTTGCCTCCATCCGTAAAAAATCGAAGAATGGGAACACAAAATATTTTAATATTAAAAATTCTATGAAAAGAAAACAATCCCAAAAACAAAAATTCTTCTCTCCGGAGGAATTGATCGAGAAAGGGGTTAAGCCTATTGATCTGGAGAAGGGATTTATCTGCATTGATAATAATAAGTACAAGCCAAACGAATATGGTAGGAATCTTATAGATGGATAAACAATTGGCCAAACTGCAAAACAAAGATGCCGAGAAAAATATCATTGCGGAATTAGTCAGTAATAATCAGGCTTTAGCGAATATTCAGAACTTAAAACCCCACCATTTCTCAAGCGGAAAATTGAAAAGAATATACAAAAAAATATTGGAGATAGATGCGCAGGGCAGGCCGGTGGACTTGGTAACTCTGTCAAATGAGATCGAAGGGGTTAATGTCAGTGAATTGTCTTACCTTATCGGAGAAGGGATATCATCAGTAAAAGTGAAAGAATACGAGAATATAATAATCTCAAATTGGATTCGGAGGAAACTACTACAAGCAGGATATAATTTCGTTTCAAAAATTTCAAAACCAAAGAATGATCCTTCTGATCTGGTTTCAATGATATCTGAAAAATTTGATAATATTCTAAAAATTAATGGTCAAACAGAGAAATTAGGCGATATTGAGAATACTCTTTCGGAGTTAGTAGAACAGAGAGTAGATGGAATAAAAGAGGCACCAGGTATAAAAACAAGTTATGCAGGAATCGATAAGAGAACCGGAGGGTTTCAACCGGGTGATCTAGTCACAATAGGTGGCTCAACCTCCTCAGGAAAGACAGCATTTAGTTTAAATATTTGTGAAAACTTAGTATTTAATAGCGAACCTACTCCGATTGGATACATTACCCTTGAACTAAGTAAATCCGGAATTTTAGACAGGTTGATATGTACCAAAGCAGGAATCAATACCAGCAAATTTTACAATAATGAAGTAACTACTCAGGATAAAAATAAATATCAAAATATAGCAAGCGATCTATATAATAAACCATTTTACATCGTGGATAATATATCCAGTTTACCGGATATAAAAATGAGGGTGAATTTGTTATGTAAAAACTATGAAACCAGAATCATATTTGTTGATAACTTGCAAAATATTTTAGGGAATGCGGGGGAAGATTTTAGGAAGTTAATCACCCAGGCGACAAAAACATTAAAAGCACTTGCTAAGAGATTAAATATTACAATAGTGGCATTGTCACACTTAAGTAGATCAGGAGATGAATCTAAATGCCCTCGTTTATCTGACCTAAAAGAAAGTTCATCAATAGAACAGGATTCAGATAAAGTGCTACTAATCCATCGTCCATATAAAGAGGCTGGATTAAGAGATTTTAAAGAGGACTGCTCATTAAGTTTAGCCAAAAATCGCCAGGGACAGACAGGAAGGATAGAATTAATATTCAATAGAAAAATTGCAAGATTCGAGAACACAGGAGAAGAAAAGGATGCCGGATTTTAATATGAATCGCAATCTTAGGTGATATTATGAAGACAAATCAAATAATGAAACGAGAACTACCGATAACAGGATTGACCGGAGAGGTCTATAATAAGACCACCATACGACAAAGAACAAAGGACGGTTATTTTAATGCAACAGATTTACTTAAGATATATAATAAAGCAACCGGTTCAAAAAAGAAAATGAACAATTTTTTAAGAAAACAAGAGACCGAGGACTTTTCAAATGTGATTGAAAACAACGAATATGCAAAAGAACGGAATAACGACCTTTTAGTACAAAATATAAAAGACGCTAATAAGCGTGTTTTATTTCAGAGGGGAGAAGGTGAGGATCAGCACCTTTTAACTGAAACCAAAACCGGGCAGGTTGGAATTAAGAAAAAAGCATACGAAAAGGCCAGAGGTCGTAATGGCGGAACGTGGTTACATCCCTATTTATTCCTCGATTTTGCTATGTGGTTAAGTCCTGAATTCAAATATCAGGCCATTAAATGGATATACGATAATCTGGTTAAGTTCAGAGTTCAATCCGGAGATCATTTTAAAGATATGTGTAAAGCGATTGCGAAAAATTATTATGATAGATTTGACAAAAAACCACCCAGAGAAATTTATAAAGCCGAAGCCCTGGAGATAAAAAAATTAGTAGGGCTTGATGAAGGGCAGGATTGGAATAATGCTACCGAGAAGCAACTAAAACTAAGAGATAGATTACAAAAGGCCAATACCAAAGCCCACTTACAGGGAAAGTATAAAAAAGAGCGAATAGAGTATCTTGAGAGAGTTAAGGAAACTTTTGAACTGGCATATTATCAACCACAATTCTAAAGATAAACTATGGATAAAAAAATACTAAATAGACTGAAAAATATTGAAGAAAAACTTAGTGATCTTGAAACAAACAACAAGTATCCTCTCTGGATGGATATCAATCAATGCAGCAGATACACCAGTCTTGGCAAATCCACGATCAGGAGGATGGTAAGTAATGATGAAATTCCCTACCAAAGGGCTGGTAACACTACAAAACTTTTATTTAACAGGCGTCAAATTGATTACTATCTGCTGACTAAATCTAAACATCCCAATAAAAGACAAAGGAAACGAATGAAGGAATTTATCAATGACTAGTAAATATGAGCCTCAGATTATATATGGTGATTTTTTCCAGGAATATAAAAATCATTTAGACCCAAGATCTGTAGATTTATTTTTGTCTGATCCACCATGGGGTTTATTCCAGGAAGATAGCGATTTGACCGGTGTAAGTGATCCTGAAATAAATATTGAAAAATTAGAAGATGTTTTAGATTATCTGCTTTGTAAAAATGGTACAGTTTTAATTTTTTGTGATCTCGATCTATTAATCAGGCTTAAAACATCATTTAATAAATTTATCTTCAAGTGGAATTATGTACTAAATAAGACTCTCTCCGTTCCTGAAGGTAAATATCGTCCAATTCCTACTGTAGAATATATTTCAGTATTCCATCGAGCCGAGACCAGGACATCGGAAATACCTTTTAACGGATATGAGTCAGGCAGAAAAGGATTGCCATACCAGAAGAAAAATTATCCCGACTATCAGGAACAGAAAACACGTAGAAAAATCAAAAATGATTTTGATCTAAATAAATCAGGCAAACGCTGGATTAGGCAGTCTTTAAATATGAGAAACCGCTGTAATTTACTGAAAATAGAACGTGAATTAGGAGGAGGCCATCCTTTTCAAAAATCAGAACGCTTGTTAAGAATTTTAATTAAAGTTCATAGCAAACCAGGAGCCCTTGTATTGGACGGTTTTACAGGCAGCGGATCAACACTTGTAGCAGCATCCAAAGAAGGCCGTAAATCCATTGGACTAGAAAATGATAAACGGTGGCTTGAGGTCTGTAAAGATCGAATTAAACACGAAACAAGTAAGATAGAGGTTTTTCAATGAAAGTGAGATTCAAATATAGAAATAAAAAGTATCAAATCACGGCCAATGAAAATTCTTATGTTCTTACCTTGTTACAAAAGAATGAAGATGATGAAGAATACGAAGCCAGGAAGAAATATTTTAATAATCTTGAAAGTGTATTTGATATATTGTTACGTGATACTCTTAAGAGCTCTCAAGTCACAACTTTAAAAAGATTACGAAAAGAAATATGTAAGTTCAAAATTTGGGCTAAAAAGAATTTTTCGATATTTGCGGAAAATTTGAATGATTAAAACTTAAAACGGCTCTCTCCAGGCCTTAGATTCGTTTGGTAAGCGTTTTTTGACAAAATTAGGGTAAATATACTAATAAGGTATATTAAACGCTCTATTTATAAATCAGAAGTTCAAAAACCAATCTATAATATTTATTTTATAAAAGGAGTTTAAAATGACATTCTGGAACCTTATTCCCGTTGCTGCTGATGTTGCGGCCAGAGCAATTCATAAACCACGTAAAAAAAATTACATCTCTGATACCTCCTGGATTGATAGATATGTCGCTTCTCTCAAGGGTCGCAAACAGCAAGATAACGTTTATAATCAGTATATGCGCCCTGCTCTCCGCCGTATCGGCCAGCGTAACCGTCAGAGCACCCAAAATATAAACCAGCAAATTGCCAAGCAAAACCTATCCGGCTCCGGCATTGCTACCCAGGCTCGTCTTAGTTCACAGCAAAACTACCTCAACGCCCTCGCATCCGCCCACGACCGGGCAATGGGGCGCCAGCAAAGCTATGAACGTCAACTTGACTCCAATATAGATCAGGCAATCATGCAAAAAGGCCGTATAGAATCCTATGGTGAACGCTCCTACAACCGGGCTCAAAGCCAGTGGCAGAATAACCTTATTGGTGGTGCTATCAATATGGCCGGAGAAAGCCTCGCTCAAATGGGACAACAACAAATGCAAATGAAGAACGCCTATGGAGCAGCTCAGGCAGCCGGACTTGTCGATCCCCAGGAAATGTCCTTCCAGGAATTCAAGATAAATGCACAGGATCTTTATTCTCCTGAAAATTATGTTAAGTCACTCCACAGAAAACAAGCCCAGGAAAGGAGCCAACAATTGACTAAAAACAAACAGGACTTAATTTTGAAGGCCGATCAGATGAATAAAGACCAATTTATGGCAGAGGCTCTAAACTATTATGATGATGAAGAAGCCAGGCAATGGGCTGATGATCTATATTCCGGAGTAAGCGGAGAGATCAACAGAGAAACTCAATTTGAAATGGATAGGGCGGAGGCTTTATCGAAAAATAATATAGACAGATTGAAAGAGCTAAGAGTTTCGTTAATTAGATATGCCGATCAAGTTAAATCACCTCCTGACTGGATACCTAAATTGGTTAATACCTTGAATTCCGATATTAATAACTATCAAGAAGAACAGATAGGACTTAAAAAACAGGAATATGAGAATAAATTATCAATGGGATATTTGAATCGTGATCCTGATCAGATTCTGAAAACAGCAAAGCAAGTTGCCCAGGATACAACTATTTCTGATAAGGATGAACTATTCAAAACAGCAGCCAACGATATATTAAGGTTAGAAAATCTATCAGAACAGGACAAAAAAGAGGCTTTGAAGAAAATTGAGGAAACCCAGCAACAACAAGCCACATATGGTGAATACCAGATCGAAAAAGACAACCTTAAACATTTCCTTGGACAAGTCTTTCCAGAAACTCAAATTCTTCAAGGTGACAATTATACTGAGGCCTGGTTTCGTATCAATGATAAAATTGATAACCTTCCTGAATCTCAATTAAGAAAACTTTTTGGGGAGGCTCAGACTCTTGCTGATGAATTAGGAATCAATAAAGACTTACCTACGATCTTTGTAGGTGGTAGTGGAAGTTCCCAAAGTACATTTGAGATGCGGAACGCTCTCCGAAAAGACTTTAGAAAGATAATTTTGCGAATGAATGAATTAAAAAATAACACCGCAGTTTTAAAGCAGAAGGCAAAGGAACTTGATAAATTAGTGGAGGACCTTGATTAAAAATGATATCACCATTGATAAATATTAAATAAAATTTTATTGCTATGATGTTAGTTAAAATTATGGGATTGAAATGAAATATTTTTTTTATATAAAATTTATTTTGTTACCATATTGTCACCATATTGTCACCATACCAAATTATAAAATTTAGATTTTAGGAAGGAAATATTATCATAATTAATATATTATATACCGGATTGAAAAGGATTGGTATATTATTTTGTTTCAATAAATTTCGCCCTATTTCTTGACATTTAGTTGAATATGTAGTATTATACGGGTAGAATATACCAAATATTGAGATATCAAAAAACATAGAAGGAAATAAAATGGAAGATGATAAATTATTGACAGTTAAAGAAGTTGCTAAGACTTTGCGGGTTACCCCAAGGACGGTGTTTAATTATATTGATGATGGTC
>JAIPHI010000111.1 GCA_021735285.1 Fidelibacterota bacterium
TAGATTCAATAATCCGATTAGCTCTTGCTCTAGCATTTTGAGCTGCCAGTCCCAGCAAACTCTCTTTTAATGTATCCAAGCCCTGTTTAAAATATTTTAGATTGCTATTTTCTATACTGATTCCCTTTTGCGATAGGAAAGCAGGATTGACAGCTAATTCTTCAATAGCATCTAAGCTTGGAGTCAAAATAGAAACTTTTTGGAAAAGGCGTTTTCCAATAATCTTACCCTTTTCATATTCAGGCCGACTATTAACCGGCTGAACATTTATATCATTGAGATCGATATTAGAATTATTTATAAATTGTTTTAATTGTTCCAAATTACTAGAGATCCGTTCCAGCCCGGACTGATACTCATTCTTACCCACATTTTGATTGAGCTGGAACTCCCATTTAACCAGATCACATTCAAAATCCCGGGTTGCATAACCGACCACACTTACAGTTTGATCATTAGCACGAGCATTAAAAAAGAAAACACCAAAAATAGTACTGGCCAGAATCAGACCAATGCTTAAAATAATTGCCGGCTTATTATTCATTTTATAAACTCCTTGAAAAATAAATATAAAGGCCGAAGTCTATAAAGAACTTCGGCCTTTTGTATATTGAAATTAGTATTATATTACTCTTCTTCCACAGCAGCCTGAGCAGCAGCGACGCGTGCAATTGGGACACGGAAGGGTGAACAACTGACATAATTCATACCGACTTTATGGCAGAATTTGACAGAAGCAGGTTCACCACCATGTTCGCCACAGATACCAACTTTTAATTCAGGACGTGTCTTACGACCTTTTTTGGTACCCATTTCCACCAATTGACCAACGCCTGTCTGATCAAGAACCTGAAACGGATCATGGTCCAGAACACCAATTTCCTTGTAAATATCAAGGAATTTACCAGCGTCATCACGAGAATAACCAAAGGTCATCTGAGTAAGGTCATTTGTTCCGAAGGAGAAAAATTCAGCTTCTTCGGCAACTTCGTCAGCAGTTAAGGCAGCTCTTGGAATCTCGATCATTGTACCAACACTGTATTCAACTTCAGTGCCTTTTTCTTCAAATACCTCTTTAGCAACTCTATCGATCACTTCTTTCTGGAGTGTGAACTCTTTCTTTGTACCAATCAGGGGAACCATGATCTCCGGTTTAGCATCAATGCCATCTTCTTTGCAATTTACGGCTGCTTCCAGAATTGCGCGAGTTTGCATTTCTGTGATTTCCGGATAAGTGTTTCCCAGACGGCAACCACGATGACCCAGCATGGGGTTGATCTCTTTGAGAGATTCAACTTTAGCTTTTACTTCCTCGGCTGAAACGCCAAGTTCGTCTGCCATCTCTTTTTGATTCTTTTCTTCGTGAGGAACAAATTCATGGAGAGGAGGATCAAGCAGTCTAACAGTGACCGGATAACCGTCCATTGCTTCGAAGATTCCTTCGAAATCTTCCCGCTGCATTGGCAGCAATTTTATAAGTGCTTTACGACGACCTTCTTCATCGTCAGCAAGAATCATTTCACGAACGGCTTTGATTCTTTCACCTTCGAAGAACATATGTTCTGTCCTGGTCAGACCAATACCAGTGGCACCGAATTCAATAGCTTTTGCAGCATCTCCCGGTGTATCAGCATTAGTTCTAACACCTAGTTTTCTATATTTATCAGCAAGTTCCATGATTCTTTCAAAATCACCACTGATTTCAGGATCAACTGTTTTTACTTTGCCTTTAATAACTGCACCGGTATTACCACTCAATGAAATCCATTCGCCTTCTTTGATTTCATAATCATTGATCTTCATAACACGTTCATGATAATCGATTTCAACTTCACCAGCACCAGCAACACAGCATTTACCCATACCACGCGCAACAACAGCTGCGTGGGATGTCATTCCACCACGCGCAGTCATGATACCTTCTGCAGCATTCATACCAGCTACATCTTCAGGAGATGTTTCTACTCGGGCTAGAATCACTTTTTCGCCTTTTTCGGCCCATTCTTCTGCTTCATCAGCAAAGAAAACTACTTTACCAGTAGCAGCGCCAGGAGAAGCCGGAAGGCCTTTTGTCATTACCTCAGCGTCTTTTTCAGCCTGCTTGTCAAAAACAGGATGTAACAATTCTTCTAATTTATTAGGTTCGATGCGTTTTAAAGCTGTTTTTTCATCGATCATGTCTTCATCGAGCATGTCGATTGCCATTTTCAACATAGCAGCACCGGTTCTTTTTCCTGTTCGGGTTTGCAGTATCCATAAACGGCCTTCCTGAATGGTAAACTCGAGATCCTGCATATCGCTATAATGATCTTCCAACTTTTGCTGAACTTCGTCCAGTTCTTTGTAAACTTCAGGCATTAACTCTTCCAGAGAAGGATATTCTTCTTTTCTTTCTTCTTCTGAAATATCATTCCTTTCTGCCCATCTTTTTGAACCTACTATATTAATTTCCTGCGGAGTACGAACGCCGGCTACAACATCTTCACCCTGTGCATTTACCAGAAATTCGCCATTGAAACGATTTTCTCCGGTTGCAGCGTCACGGGTAAAGGCAACACCAGTTGCAGAATTTTCACCCATGTTACCATAGACCATGGCCTGTACATTTACAGCAGTTCCCATATCATCGGGGATGCCATTCATTGCACGATATTTTTCAGCACGAGGATTGTCCCAGCTACCGAATACAGCACCGATCGAATCCCAGAGCTGTTCCCATGGATCAGTTGGAAATTCCTGACCAGAGTATTCTTTTGTAATTTCTTTGAAACGTTCTACTAATTTTTTGAGATCTTCAGTATCGAGTTCCGTATCGTTTTCTACGCCTTTTTCATCTTTAGCTTCTTGAATAGCTTCTTCAAAAGGATCATGATGATCACCTTCTTTAGGCTCGATTCCAAGTACAACGTCACCAAACATCTGGATGAAACGACGATATGAATCCCAGGCAAATCTGGGGTTACCGGTTTTCTTGGCCATACCTTCGACAGTGACATCATTGAGACCCAAATTTAGAACAGTATCCATCATGCCGGGCATACTGATAGCAGCACCGGAACGTACGGAAACAAGAAGCGGATCTTCTTCATCACCAAAGTCTTTACCCATAATATCTTCGACATGGTGAATACCTTCTTCCACTTCATCTTTAATTTTTGGAAATGTTTTCTCTTCACCTTCTTCCACATACTGAGTACATATGTCAGTAGTGATTGTAAAGCCAGGTGGGACAGGAATACCAATTCTGCTCATTTCAGCAAGATTAGCACCCTTACCACCAAGTAAGGCTTTTTGGCTGGTTCTGCCGTCTGCATCGCCAGCACCAAATAGATAAACTGATTTTGCCATTTTTTTACCTCTTGTTTATATTTTCACAGCACCAAATCCCACAAGTTTAATAACATTTTAGCCTAATTGCAAGAAACGGTGCTAAGTTTAACACAATTTTAAAATTTATATTAATTTTGACTTTAAAAGACATGCGTAACTATTACTTATATTACTAATTAGAATCAAATCCTCTTATCTATTAGAGTAAAATTCTTCTTTTATGTTACAGAAAATTTATGACTATGTCAAAAATTTTTAACAATTTATACTTTGCCCTTTACATCCAGATACGGTCTAATGTCTCAAACTTTTAAATTATTTCTTCCAATAATGTTTTAACATTATCTGACAAAATATTTAATATCCCAATTTAAAATATTAACAGAGTTATTTTTTTTGGAGAAACAAGTTTATTAATCAGAACTTTTCATCATATTTAGTCCAGAGCATATCTCCCATTTCCCAGGCTTTTTTTACCACTTCTTGACCTCTCTTATTGGTATAATCTGTCAGAAAGCGTATAGCTTTTTCAGGATCTTTTTCATAAAGTTGCATCGCTTTAGCTTCGATACTTTTCTGGCGAGCAAACATTTCAGACTGAACCATATCCCATTCTTTTTGAACATCTTTGACCATATCTCTGAACCTCTGAGCTGTAAGAGTTCCCAAACGGTTGAAAGCCCACCAGGCTGATTTTCTGGTAAATCCATTTTCCCGGCCGGGTGTTTTATAGCTTTGTGGAAGATCAGTTACACCGGAATAGACAGGAATATAAACTGAAGTTGCCACATTGTCCAGAGCAAGCCAGACAACTCCCCCGATTTCATCCGGCATGGATTCCCGGGATTGAGTAATTGTAGCGTACATAGTGTACCAGCGGGCAATTTGTCTTTCCCCGCGCCATCCCCAACCTCCATTTATATTGAAGAGGCGATTCATTTCATATGGCATAAAAGGGTTTGAAAAAGGCGAGACAATAGTTTCGTCGTCCTCATTGACCTGAGTTAAATTAGCCCAGACATCAAATCTTGTCCCTTGATAATAATCCCGAAAAATTTGTACTAATTTATCTCTCGTCACTAATGTATCAGGCTTCACAGAAAAAGGATAGTTCTCTGCATTGGGATGCAAGTCTAATGAAGGAGCTACCAGGTCGAAAACCCGCCACTCTCTGCGGCGAGTTGACATCGATTCCCGGCTTTCTGGAGAATAAGCATAGCAAAATTCAAATTCACCATTTTCAGGATTCCACCAACCACTATCCTGAGCAACTTTGTAAACATTGTCGGAAGCCATAAAATAATCGGGCTTATTCGGATCGATTTGTCGAATTCGGCTACCATTCGCCACTACTGAAACATGGCCATCAGGAACCCGCCGGGCTACCCAAACTGCTCCGGTTTTACCTTTGCCAGGGCCAACTATTTCAAAGTGCCAGACTTCTTTTGTATCGGCTATTGTCAAACACTCTCCGTAATCATTGTAACCGTACTTTTTGGTAAGACTATCAGCCAGTCTGATTGCACCCCGGGCTGTTTGGCAGCGTTCTATCATTAGATGAACCAATTGCTGACAATCGATTAAGCCCGCTTCCTTGGCCCTTAGGGTTTCCCGGCCACCAAAAGTAGATTCACCAATTGCCAATTGGTGCTCATTCATGCAGGGATAAGCAGTATCGATAAATTTATATGTATGTCGTGCTTGAGGAATTGTGCCGATCTTCTTTTGACGGTAGGTAGGCATTGCCAGAGAATCATAATTAACACGCTGCTCCATTGTATCTTTTGCTCCAACTGCATAATCTCTAGCCGGGGCAATATCAAGCCAGGAGCGGGTGCGATGGCTATCGCAGGTATGCGAGGTGGTAACAGAATTTGAAGCGGAAGCATCTCGTCCTACTGTTACAGAGGTACAGCCATCAGGTGTACTACCGGCCCAATCAGGGTGTTCGGCCTGGATTAAAATTATAAATGAAAAAACACCGACGAAAATCAGGACACTTTTCAACATTCTTTGTTGAATAATTTGCATATTCTTCTCCCGCTAATAATTAATTTGATCTCGTTATATTGTAGGATAATAATTATTTAAAATGCAAAACTTCAATACATTAATAGTCGCTTTAGAATTGATTTTTATCTACTCCTATACTCTCCAGCTCAACCATTTTTGAGAAATTATCACTCTGAAAAATAACACTTTCATCTCAAAACTTTTGTAGTTGAAAATATAGAGGTTATAAGAGCCGAATGCAAAGAAAATTTATTTTTTTATTGCTTCGTCGAGGGTCTCGAGATTACGCATTAATCGATCATATCCCAGACGTTTAAAAACACTATTTTGAAAGGCTTTTTTAAATTCTTCACGAGTCACATTGGCCCATTCTTGATATGATTTTCTTAAAAATTCTTTTTTAGAATAAAAGCGTTCATCATGCGTTTTTTTTACCCATTTTTTATTATAGGGGCAAATTGCAAGACATGCATCACAACCATATAAAGCATCACCAATCAGTTGGGCTTCATTCTTATTAAAACCACCTTTTTTTTCGATAGTGAGGTAGGATAGACATTTATTAGAATTGTGGGTGTAAGCACTCTCCAGAGCTCCTGTGGGACAATTATCGATACACAAAGTACAATCTCCACATTTACCAGCGATAGGAGAACCATATTTCTCCATCTTTTTGTTTAATAATAGAATTCCCAGAAAACAGTAACTACCCATTCCTTTTACAATGAGCATATTGTTCTTACCTAACCAGCCTAAACCCGCTTCGACTGCATAGCCTCGTTCCAAAACCGGACCGGTGTCAACATATATTTTATGCACTAAATTGGAGTACTGCTTTTTAAGGCACTCAAATACTTGTTCTAATTTAGATGCGACAACTTTGTGATAATTATCTCCATAGGCATAGACGGACACATAAGGGATATCAGGCCTTCTTATAGGGGTGGAATAATAATTATCCGCCACTACAATGACAGACTCACACCAGGGGAATCTTTGCCTAATATTAGTTCGCTGCTCAGGATTTCTTTGGATCCAATCCATGCCGGCAAAATATTTTTCCCTTAGCCATTCTCTAAACCGTACTTCCCATTTTTCAGGCAAAACCGGTCTTGTAGCACCCCAGTTTCGAAGACCTGACTTTTCAACACAATTGTTAACAATTTGATTTGATATCATATATATTTATTATTATTGTATTTATCTTGTTTAAAATGGCGCTATTACTCACTATATACAATCACACTCAGAAAGTTTTCAACATTTTGTTAATAATCCCATAACTTTATACATGCAGAAATATATTTGATAATTGGCACAAATTAAAATAATTTATCGTTCAAATTTTAGAGGAAAGGCGAGCTTTGAAAAAACGAGTATTATTTGTTTGTACAGGCAATTCAGTCCGCAGCCAGATGGCTGAAGCCCTTTTAAAAAATATGGCTCCTGAAAATTATGAAGTTTTTAGTGCCGGCTCACATCCTGCTCCCATTCATGAGTTGACAAAATCTACGTTACTAAAAAATAATAAATATCAGGATAACTTTACATCAAATCAGATCAATGAATTTAAGAATACTGATCTGGATTATGTGATTGTGCTCTGTGAAGTGGCTTTTCATTATCTACCGGAATTCTCCAGTGATCCGCAGATCATTAAATGGTTTATGGACGATCCAATTAGCATATTGGGTAGCAGAGAAAAGCAGGAGCAGGGCTTCCAGATGGCTTTTGATCAGATAAAGTCACGAATTCAAAAATTTATAAATTCAAACAAAAGTGAATAGTTCATGGCCAATATAACTATCAATCAAAAACATTATAAAAATGTCAAAGAGGATCAAACCTTTCAGCAGGTTCTAAAAGACCTGGCTCTTGATCATAAATTTGACTCCTTTTTAGCCTTAAAAAACAATCAGTTCTGTTCCCTCAACGAAAAAGTTTGTGAAAATTGCAATCTTCAATTTTTCGATAAATTCGGCACCTATCCGGCCAAGGCTTATTTAAATACTGCAATTTTGATCCTGCGTTTTATTCAGATCACAGAGGCCCCTGAATTTACAATTAAGATCCAACATAGTGTTAGCGATGGTGTGTATGGTGAATTCAAAGATAAATCAGGCACCAAAAAAGAAAAGATCAATAAGCTCAAAACCTGCTTCAAAGAAACTGTTGAGAAAAATTTACCCATTCTGCCTGAGGTAGTCTCTCGCACTGATACTATTCATTATTTTGAAAAAAATGGTCGCAAGGATACTGCCGATCTATTACAATTTTGCTCTCAGGATTTTATCAATCTTTATACTTTAGAGGGCATAAAATTCTGGGTGCCCTTTCCGGTAGCAGCAGAAACCGGACTTATCAGTATTTTTGAAATAATGGCTTATAAAGATGGCTTTTTATTACGAACACCTTCCACCGGTGATCATAGTTCTTTAAAGGAGTTCTATGATCAGGGCAAGCTTTTCAATGTATTTAAGGAATTCATTCAATGGGGAGAGATTCTTGATCTTAACAGTATCTACGATATAAACCAGGCCATTATTCAAAATAAAATTTCGGATATTATTAAAATCTCAGAGGCTATGCATGAGAAAAAAATAGCCAATATAGCGGAAAGAATTTCCAGAGAAGACAAAAAACTCATCTTCATTTCAGGGCCTTCATCATCCGGAAAAACAACTTTTTCAAAAAGACTATCCATCCAATTGCGAGCCCTGGGTTATGAATCAATTCCTATTTCTCTGGATGATTACTTTAAGGATCGGGACGAACTGCGGGCAGAGCAGGGAGAAAACATGAATTTTGAGGTGCTGGAAGCTCTTGATCTGGAATTGTTAAACAACCATCTGCAAAAAATGCTCAAATGTGAAAAAGTCGCTATTCCTGCGTATGATTTTTCCTCCGGAGAGAAAATAATGAACAACCGGGAAATAATTCCCGATCAGGATACTTTTATCATTTTAGAAGGTATCCATGGCATCAATCCAAATCTAACACCTGTTATATCTTCCGAACACAAATTTAAAATTTACGTCTCTGCTTTAACTCACCTTAATTTTAATGATTTCAATAGAATTTCAACCCACGATATGCGCTTAATTCGTCGGGTAGTTAGAGATGCGCGCTATAGGAATTATCCGGCTGATCAAACTATCCGGCTCTGGGAAAATGTAGTTGAGGGCGAAAAAAAATATATCTTCAAGTATCAGAGCAATGCTGATGTGATGTTCAATTCAGCCCTTGTCTACGAGACCTCGGTTTTAAAGAACGAAGCCATGAAATTTTTAAAAGCAATTCGTCCAGAAAATGATACTTTCCCCATAGCCAATCGACTGGTCAATATTCTTTCCTACTATCTACCGGTTTATCAAAAAGAAATCCCGCCTACCTCAATTATTCGTGAGTTTATCGGTGGCAGCTCCTTTAATTTTTAGTAAATAATGTGAAATAAGATAAAATGTCAAAGGGATATCCCCCTGGCGTAATAATGGGTTCTCGTCTGATTTAGATTCCATCATGATAAATCATAACTTTTCAAAGAAACATTCTGCTCCCTTTGCATGATTGTAACGTCCCGGGACGTGCGTACTGCAAAATTTATTAGAATAAAATTAACAAATTAAAAATCAGTCTGTTGCCTGGAAATATCTTTGATACTTCAGCAGTCTTTTATCAAATATTAGATCCCTCTATTGCGATTAATACTCTCTTGTATCAATAATCTTTGCAGTGAAAAGTAATCCTGTACCAATCATTATCCCCAGCAAACAAATCCCAAACCAGAGGGTGCTGGGGCCAAATGCACTGTAGATATAGCTTCCAATTGCCGGTGCCACAGCAAAAGCCAATGAGAACGAAAAGGA
>JAIPHI010000112.1 GCA_021735285.1 Fidelibacterota bacterium
TAAAATTTCAAATATTCTAGATCTGGTAATTCGGGCATGATTGTATCTCCTTCTTTATACCTTTTAAAACATTATCGTTGTAAATTATTATACTGCATAATGGAAAATAATAAAATGGAGAGAGAATATCAAAAAAATGAATGTTATTGGTAAATTAGGATGATTGTGGAATAACTATCCCAAAGTATATAAAATGAAAAAAAGTTTTTGAATAGATAAAAATATTTCTAAATTAAAAAGGAGAATGAAATGAGAAAAGGATTTTTACATATCATCAATTCAGATCAAAATAACTCTCCGGTAAATAATATTAATAATAATTTAAATCGATAAGATATCAGCCGTCAAAAATAGGGCTGAATAAACCTAAGACCTTGAGCTATGGGTAAATTTTTTAAATAGATAAAAAAGTAAAATGAAAGTTAATTGCAAAGAGATAAAAAAACATTTCAAAGGTGATCATCAAGAATATGATTGCCAATTATTGACAATTAACAATGGAATGGGTATTCTTAAATATATCCTGGAAGAGAATCATAAGGTTGTGAATGTGAAACTGGAACCGGGTGATCTCACGTATGGATTTTATTGGGAAGAGCAGTCCTATAATCTTTACAAATGGAAAGACCCAGCCGGGAGATTAAAAGGGAATTATTTTAATATTGCTGATAGAATTAAGTTGACCAAAGAACGATTTGCATGGAGAGATCTAATTTTAGACATTTTAATAACTCCTGACAATGAAGTGTATGTAATTGATGAGGATGAAATTCCGAATAATATAAATAGGAGGGTGAAAGAATATATCTACACCGGTAAAAGATATATTCTTCAAAATTATCCGGGAATAATAGCAGAAACTGATAGAAAGTTAGAAAACATAATTTAATACATTCAAAAATAATAGGAGCTCACAATGGATGCAAAGGAAAAATATGACAAGACATTTGAAAATGGTGGGTTAATTATCCCTGAAGATAAATGGCTTGCTACAATGAATTTAAGAGAGACTGAAGAGGCTATTAAATTTATAAAAGATACATTTCAGGAGAGATTAGTTCAAGAACTTAACCTCAAAAGAGTTTCTGCTCCCATTGCACTCCTGGCCGGTACGGGTATCAATGATAATCTCACAGGAGCTGAAAAGCCGGTTGATTTTCAGATTAAATCTATGCATAAAAAAGCTGAAATTGTTCATTCATTGGCTAAGTGGAAAAGATTAGCATTAAGAGATTATGGATTCATAAGTGGCGAAGGGCTTTATACTGATATGAATGCTATTCGCACCTCGGAATTTCTCGATAATGTGCATTCAATCTATGTGGATCAGTGGGACTGGGAGAGGATTATTGCTAATAATGAACGTAATGTCGGTGTTTTAAAATATATAGTTAGAAAAATCTATAATGTGATTAAGGAAGTAGAGAAGGTCGTGTGTCACCGCTATCCTCAAATAGGTGGCCCTTTTCTTCCTGATAATATTAAATTTGTCCATACAGAAGACTTATTGGACAAATATCCTGAGAAAACACCGCAGGAAAGAGAAGAGGCAATTACAAAACTGGAAAAAGCTGTGTTTGTAATTGGTGTTGGAGGTGAACTAAAAGATGGTACACGGCATGAAATCAGAGCAGCTGATTATGACGATTGGACTACTGAAGGTGTGAATGGTAAAAAAGGCCTCAACGGAGATATTTTGATCTGGAATCCGGTTTTAGGTTCAGCTCTGGAACTTTCTTCTATGGGAATTAGAGTTGATAGTGATACGCTTTTAAAACAACTTGAAATTAGGGATGAGAATTACAAAAAAGACTTGCCATTCCATCAGGAGATCCTTCAAGATCGATTACCTCAATCGATTGGTGGCGGAATTGGTCAATCCAGACTTTGCATGTATTATCTGAGGAAAGCTCATATTGGTGAAGTACAAGCCTCTATCTGGCCTGATGAAATTCGGAAAAAATGTAGTGAACATGGTATAAAATTACTCTAATTTTAAAAATTATAAAAAACGATAGTAATAATAAAAGCAGGTTCATTGTATCTGAGCCTGCTTTTTCTATTTGTAATGATTTTGGTAATTCGCTGCTATGTGGATAAATGTTTTAAAGGAGAACTATGTAGCCCTCGATCCAATAGTGGTATTCTGGTAAGTAAGCTCTTGAGTAATGAATCCTAGTAAAGTTTTGATCTTCTGTATATACCGTTTTGATTAATGAATAAAATAACAGGAGTATCATTCCCAACCGGGCCTAAATCTCTGCCATTCAAGGATAGAGATGTGATTGCTTTAGGTTTTCCAATTTTCATCTTAAAATTATTTTCTGCTGACCAATTGACAAGATTATTTTCCAGGAAAATCGCATCAATAGTATCTTCTTCATCAATAACCAGATTGATCCAGCATGAATCCTGAAAATTCGCTCTTAGAACCAAATTTGAACTATCAGCGAATTGTGTAGTATCCTGATTAATTTTTGTTTTTAAGGTTTCTGGTAATACCTGGGTGGTTTCCTTCTTAAGAGTGTCTGTTTTCTCTTCTTCGATTGGAATTTCCGAGACATTTAAAGGAATACTATTGTCTTTTTCTTTGCTGCTGGTATCTAATACCTTTTTTAAAGTAAAAATAATGATGAAGAATATAACTATTATAATTATAATAGTAGCTAGATTTTTTTTATTACCACCTGGTGAAATTGATAATTTGTTAACTTTTTTTGTCTCATTCTCAACATCACCCGTCTTATCACCGCCAAGTCCTTCTGTGAATTTATACCTCTCAAATTCCTCCAGGATTTTACTTGCATCAAGATTCAATTCTTCAGCATAACTTTTTAGGAATAATTTTATATATGTTTGTGGTAAAATACTAAAATCGCCTTCTTCAATTGCTCGCAAGTATTTTATATTGATTTTTGTATTTTCGGAAATTTGTTCTAGACTATATCCTAAAGCTTGTCGTTTTGCTTTAATTTTTTTATAAAATAATTCTTTATCGCTCATTTTACCCACCTTATATTTCCTTTGAATATCATAATAATTTAACTAAATATCAACAATATTATAGGCAGGATGCTAAATTATTTTGTACTAATTGACAAAAGGCTGAAACAGGAAAACCTACAACATTATAAAAACAACCATTGATATTCTTTACAAATAGAGCGCTAAAATCTTGAATAGCATAAGAGCCGGCTTTATCATTATAATGATAATTGTCAAGATAATGCTCGATCATTTTTTCAGATAATTTTTGGAATAATACTTGAGTTGTCTCGGATGATAATAAATATTTATTATTATTACTATTCATAATAGTATAACCAGTCATAACTTTGTGGGTTTGGTCACTTAATTTTTTGAGCATTCTTTTAGCTTCCGATCGATCCTGTGGTTTTTCCAGAATCTTTTTTCCCAAAACCACAATTGTATCGGCACCAATTATCCAGGCATCATTGTATCTAGCGGCTACTTCTTTACTTTTTAATAAGGAGTGAAATTTAGCCAACTCTTCTGGAGTCTTGTTAGGGGTTTGGTCCTCTTGATAATTTGATGGTGATATTTCAAAATTAAGGCCTATCATCTTGAATATATCACGTCTTCGGGGAGAGCGAGATGCCAGGACTATTTTTTTGTTGTAAAAATTTAAAAATTGATTATTCATAAATTATATGTTACAACCTATGATTATTCTTTAACCATTTTGCCAATATAGCTTTCGTTTTCCTCGGTTATCTGTGCTTCCGCAGAAATTTTGTATAAATAGATACCCCTGCTAATTTTATCGCCGAAATCATCTTTTCCATCCCAATAAATAGTGTTAAATCCTGCTGGAAATGTTGTACCCGGATTTATTTCTCTGATCAATAATCCTCTAATAGTGTAGATTTTGATTTGAATACGGGCGTCTCTGGTAAGATGGAAAGTGAAATCGGTACTGGTTGAAAAGGGATTGGGATAATTTACAACTCTTTCCAGTTGTAATGTGCTGGATGGTGAGAAATTAAATTCGGCAGTACTTATATTTAAATTATTAGCGTTGTCCCAGGCCTGGATTGTAACTTTATGGCGGCCTGACTCTAATTCTTCAGGAATAGAATAGAGAATTTCACCGGTTGTATCACTGGTTGATTTGAAATGTTCAGTCACATTATATTTCTGATTTTCTTCATCAAATTTCAGGATTAATTCATGTCCCAGCTGATTGGCTATATTGATGCCATTTTTATCTGCTAGTCTAATGAAAAGATCATTCTCAGGCGTAACTATATCATCATTTTTGAACTCAATGTCAGTAAATCCTATATCTATTTTTGGACCGGTGGTGTCATTTACTTCTTTAGAACCTGAATAATATATATCTTTATAATATCCGGAGACTTCTTTTCCGTTCTCTGCATTCCAGGCATATATGTTAAAATATCCTGGTCTATCCCCATAACTCACATCTTTGGGAACAATGAAATTGGTTGCAAATTTACCATTTTCTATTTTTAGTTGACCATGAAAAATTTTGTTACCGGGCAATATATATGTCAGCGAATCTCCCCCTTCAATATCTTGTCTTTTTACTTTTTCTTCACTATCAAATACTTTTAAAATACCGTGGCCGGAAAAATTTGTAAGGTCTTGATGTATGTCGCCACTTACTTTGACTCGCTCCAGGGATTCCAGAGTATCATCTTTTAATTTATCAAAATTTGACTTGTAGTAAGGAAAAGCTGGAAACAATGCCGGATCGCCAAATAAAGTATATTGTTCATCATTGTGGCTATTTCCATGCTTGATAATACGAATTATATCTCCTATTCTGGCTCTATTTATTTGATCGGAATGAAACCATTCTTGCAGTATTTTTCGAAGTAAAGAGGAGTTACTTGTAGCATATGATGGGCGGGGGCCCCCAAAAGTGGCAATCGCCCCACTGTTTTTTGCAATAATTAATTTTTCAGGCATACACATTTTATCGACAAAATCGTAATAGCTCCAGCTACAGGTGCCTACCAGCCAGATAGGTAGCTTTGCCCCTGTATTTATTTTACCCAGATCATTAGTTTCCAGTAAGCCTTCCTGAGCCCAATGATCAGGACTGCCATGACCAAGATATGTGATTATTGAAGTGCCTTTGTTGAGCTGTTCGATAATTGCTGATGTTGCTGCAGGTCGACCGACCCCATAAGAAGATGCATTCTCTTCAGCAGGAAATTCAAGTGCATATAGTTTTGATATATTAAAATTAAGAGGTATGTTAGGAGCCAGTCTGTTTTCTGAATGTCTGATATGTTCAGTCTCATTGTCATAAGGACGATTAGAATCATCAGCAACCAGAGTTATCTGATTGCGCCATTCTCCGTATTGCGGTTCAACCAGATATTTTTCAATTTTATGGGCTGTATTTAGAGCCTGCTGTTCTGTTCTGACCGGCAGACGACCGATTGCCAGGTCCATGAATCTATCATCACCACTGACATAGGTATAGAAAGCATCATTAGGGAAATAATAATATTCGCCTGGCACACCAATATCCTGATAAGTCATAATTATATTATTGCCTGTAAATTCCACTTCAATACCTCTATGATCATAGGTACCATCGCCCAACAATAAAATATAGCCGGGAATAGTACTCCAATTTTGAAAAGCATATTTAACAAAATGCCTAATTGCATTGGGATCTTTTACATCACCGTTAAATTCTCGCAATATCTGTTTTTGCGTAGTGATTATTGTTTCAAGACGGTCCTCAGAAGGGACTTTATCTTCGTGAACTGAGGCAATTTGTTGAGCTGCTTCCTGAAATTTATTATTGGTAATGATTATATAATCGGCACTTATATTCCCGTTTCTGAGGCTATTCCAGCTGCAATCTTCTACATAATCGATAGTCTCCGGTTCTTTGTAATCTAAGGAAGTGCAAATATAATATTGTTGTCTGTTTAGGGAATCATTCTGGGCAGTGAATACAGAATGATTCCCTTCCGAAGTATAGGACTGAGTAGATACATCTTTAAGATCGGAAATATTATAAACAATCAGATCGCTACTGGATTTATTTGATATTTGATATTTGATATTACCTGTAAATTTATCCCCGCTTAATATGAATGGTTCACCATCATAAACAAGATTATTATGATAAAGTAGTTCCAAATAGTCAAAATAGGCTTCACTATTGCTAGTGTTGTATTCAATCCTAAATAAATATCTCTTATCTGCCTCAATCAAATTGCCGATATCGTCATTATTAAAATTGAAGGTCAGACGGCTATAATTTGAGACTCTATCAGAAGCAATATAATTGTTATTTAAATAAATATTAAAACGATGTTTGCTTCCATCTTTCCCTCCGGCAACTCTTATTTTGGCCCTTGGTTTACGATTCGAATCAAGAGCTTCATTATCTGAAAGATTTATGTTATCAAAAGCCCCTGAGATACGCTTACTATCACCCTTATTTTCAAATTTTTTACCAAACCACTCATCTCCGGATTGAAGATAGTTGTGAAGGTCATTTTCATAGCGATATGCAATTTCCGTAGTAGTTTGTGTGTAGTCAGGAGAATATTGATCACCCTCGAGAGCCGCCATTCTTGCAGGGGATTCTATTTCTTCATCAGCAATCAATAGCCAATAGTAATTAATTTCTGAATAGGGATTTTTGTTATAAGTAAAATCAACGGAGCTGTTTAAATCAAAACCCGAGGTTGATTGTCCATAGAATAATATAGTGTCTCCATTATTAAATTTTCCATCATTACCATCAAGAATTTTAATATTATTTTCTATAATATTATCACTAATATCAGCTGGTAAGTCGGAACTAAGTTTCCTCCCACTATTTTTATTAGAATATAAAACTAATCTATCACTGCTTATACTGTTTTCCAGATCGAGTTTATCCTGAAAGGTACCAAAACCAACTTTATAAATTCCGTTGTGGGTTATTCCTATCCGAAGCCATTTTCCGGAAGGATAAATTGTTTCTTTTGTTAGTTTGTGTTGTATAGGTTGATAATATTGATCAATATATTTTTTATTTAAGAAGCCGGTTTTTAAAACATCTCTCTGGTTTCTATCAGAGCTGGATAATTGTCGATTGGACCGTAGATTGATTTTGATGGTCATTGATCGAATGATTTTTATGTTTCCGCTTCCCTGGTTAAAATTAAGGGGAATGATCTTCATTGTTGCAGCGGGAGTTAATCGGGCATATCCAGGCTTACTAAAACTAACTTGTTTGATATTCTCCAATTGAGAACGAACTTTAGCAGGGATTTGTCCAGGGAGTTGTTGCTCCTCATATTTAATATCAAGAATATCAATAGTTGGTTTGATTGTGTCAGGAAGAGCAATCAGTTCATTATAGACTGGTAAATACAATTCCGGTGTAAAATATTCACTATTATCTCCTGAGAGAGAAATACGAATAGGCTCTCCTGGATAATTCTCAAGTCCTTTAAATTTTAAATTATTCTGAGTTGTGTACTGGACTCTAATACTTTTTGGCTTTTCATCCAGGACTTTAATCTCGGAATGCAACAGATAAGTAAGTAGGCAAGAGATAATTAAAACTTTCATTAACTCGTATTTAAAATGATATTTTCTCATTTGTTCAACTCTATATTGATAATTTAATCAATTTTCTATTCTCTCTTTCTTGGTTCGTTTAAAATAGTGAGGGCTATCTCCCCATTTATTAAAACCAATATTTTTTCCGGCTGCTTTAATTTCAGATTTTAATGCTTTAAAATCTTTTCTCAGACTTGCTAAGAATTCCGGTTTATTGGCATATAGTTTATATTCCTTTTGATATTTATCAGGTGTGAGATTAGGCATGATAACATTGGCGCCACATTCCAGACCTTTACGTTTTCCTTTTTGATCCAAAGCTCCCAGAGCTGTTGTTGAGGCGATATTAACATCTTTTAGATATATTCTAGTAACCGCAATCATTTTCAGTGCCAGTTGTAACTGTTTTTCCGGATTAAAATTTTTCACTAATTTTGCCATAGGAGTATTATCATGAGGAATATAAGGCCCCATCCCTATCATATCAATATCTTTCTGTTTCATAAAAATGATATCATCGGCTAAATCTTCAATTGTCTGTCCGGGCAAGCCTATCATGACTCCTGTTCCGACTTGATAGTGACATTTCTGAATTCTTTCAAGCGCTTCTATTCTTTGGTTTAATTGGTAACCGGCAGGATGAATTTTTTGATACAATTCCTGGTTTGTAGTCTCAACTCGCAGTAAATAACGATGAGCACCGGAATCAAACCATTGCTTATAAGTCTCTTGTGTTTGCTCACCTACAGAAAGGGTTATCCCCAGTTCACCATTTGATATATTTTTAATTTCTTTTAAGATATGATCAACCCACTCAATAAATCTGCTATCTGACCTTTCACCGCTTTGCAGCACAAGTGAACCGAAGCCTCGTTTGTAAATCCACCTGGCTGCTTTAATTATTTCAGAGTTTTCCATTGTATATCTATTAACTTTTCCATTGCTTTTTCTAATCCCACAATATTTACAATCTCTACTACAAACATTGCTAAATTCTATCAGGCCCCGTAAATAGACCTCGTTTCCTAAATTTCTGATAGTTAAATCATTTGCCCACTTAAAAAGTTCCTCAATATCTTTTTCATCAGAAAGAGATAACAGGTAAATCAGGTCTTTTTTGGATAAATTGTCTTTGGATAAAATTGAATTTAATCTACTCAAACATACTCCCTGATCAATCAACAAATAAAAGAACAGGATAAATTAAATATTTTATTGTGAAAATGATATTCATAAATTAATTAAGATGTTTAGAGATTTAATAGTTGAATTCAAATGCTAAAAACACTTCCTTTTATCATCTTATCTGGTTATTATTGGGAGGAAGGGATATGGATTTCCTGAAAGCAATTTGTAAGTTGAATCCCTTTATTTTATTTAAGTGTGATAAAAATGTTGCTTAAAAATCAATTTACTGGTTAATTTATAATTAGGTCCATTTCAAAATGAAAAAATTATCCTGGAAAATGATGGTGGTTACATTTCTTCTGGTTTTACTGGTTATCTGTTTGTTATCTATTCCTATTTACTGGCAAACCCGTTTGAATATGGAGAACCAATTGTCAGAGCATATGCAGGATGAATTAAGAATTATTAAACAAATTATAGAGCCCAAAGTAAA
>JAIPHI010000113.1 GCA_021735285.1 Fidelibacterota bacterium
GATCATTAATCGTGGAAAAGAAAAAGTTAGAAATTACTAATAAATATGGTCTTCATTCGCGGCCTGCTTCTGAATTAGTTAAAGTTGCCTCTAAATACGATTCTGAAATAACACTGAGTTATAATGGACAGGAAGCTAATGCTAAGAGTATTCTGGGAATTATGGTGCTGGCTATTGAACCTGGTGCAGAGATTGAATTGGTTGTTGATGGTGAGGATGAAGAAGAAGCTCTCCAGGCCTTAGAGAAATTAATCAGGAATGAATTTTATGTAGAGTACCAAGATGAGGATAATTAAAGGAAGAAGCATATCACAAGGTATCGCGATTGGTAATGTTCATTGGCATCATTCCAATGATCTACTAATTCCGGAGACTACTATCGGTAAAGAAGATATAGAAGAAGAGATGCGGAATCTGCGATCTGCGCTAAAGGATTGTAAAGAAGAACTGATCCAGACTCGCAAACTTGTTGTGCGGCATCTGGATGAAGAACATGCCCGAATTATTGATAGCCAATTATTAATCCTGGAAGACTCTTATTTACAAAAAGAAGTAGAGGAGCTAATTAAAAAAGAGAAATATAATGTTATAAAAGCATTTAATATTGTGATCTCCAATTATGAAGATATCATATCTAAAAGTAATTCAGATTACCATCGGCAACGTGATCTTGATATCCAGGATATTAGAAAACGGGTGATTCAGCATTTGATCAAAAAGGAAAATTATATCAAACAACAGATAATTGAACCTTCAATCTTAGTGAGTTACTCTATATCCCCTTCTGATTTTTTTACTCTTGATCCCGATAATGTACTGGGCATAATCACACGAGAAGGAGGAGCAGATTCTCATCTGGCGATCATGGCCAAAGCATTTAAGCTGCCCTATCTTTCAAGAGTGCAAGAAATTGACTCAATTTCTGAAGAAGAATTTATTATCCTGGATGCAAATAAGGGCAAAATCATATTAAATCCAGTGGAAAAAACTAAAAATTTATACGAAGATAAATTAGAAAATTTTAAATCGCAACGTAATAAAAAAATTGAACTAGTTGATCAAACAAAAGATGGAACTAATTTTAATGTTTATGTTAATATAGAATTTATAAAAGAGTTGGATGCCTTATCTCCGGAGTCCTTTGGCGGCATCGGTTTGTTTAGAACGGAATTTTTAGGACTGGAACGGAATGCTTTTCCATCAGAAAAGGAACAGCTGGAAGTATATCACCGCGCCCTTGATAAAATTGGTGATAAACCAATTGTCTTTCGTACTTTTGATTTTGGAAGAGATAAGTTTATTGATATGCTGGATATGGAGGTTTTTCATATAGATAATTCTTATGCTGATTGGGGCGGAATTAAATTATGTTTAGAAAATCCTGAAATTCTTAAAAATCAATTCAGAGCTCTTCTTAAAGTAAGTAGTAGAAGGCCTATTAATATTATGCTACCTATGATATCTAATTTGGAGGAAGTGGAATCTGCCAAGCAAATATTTAAAGCTGCCCAGAATGAGTTAGATGCTGAAAATATACATTATAACAATGTCAAATTAGGAGTGATGGTTGAAACTAAAAATATTCTTAAACATTTAGATGCTCTTGCTCAAGAAGTAGCTTTTTTTAGTATCGGCACAAATGACTTAGCTCATTTTTTATTAGGGACAAGCAGAGATTCTGATTCGCTTACTCATCATTATCATCCAGTACTTTTTAAAAAGATCAGTAGGATAGTTGAAACCGGATTACGCCATAATATTCCGGTAACTTTATGTGGTGAAATGGGAGCCGACCCATATGCCCTTATAGGTTTGGCTGCAGTGGGAATTCGAAGTATAAGTGTGAATACCAGTTCGTTGGCATCTATTACAAATGAGATAGAAAATATAGACCTAAATAAAATGGCGAATCTGGAATCTTTAATTTATAATTGTGAAGATCCGGAAACTGTGCATTCAATTTTAATGGAATATTATGAACAATACATTGAAAAATAGAGTTTAAAAGTGAGTAAAAATAAAGAAATAGCAGTTAAATTAGAGAAATTAATGTATTATCCTCCAAGTAAGGGGTATGCACTGATTTTGGTTAAGAAAAATAGTCTGGAAGAGGATGGACTAAAGTTGCCGATAATAATAGGAGCATTCGAAGCTCAGGCTATTGCTCTTGCTCTTGAAAAATTAAGTATGCCGCGGCCTTTAACCCATGATCTTTTTGCTAATTTCCTGGAAAAAATGGAATATAAGGTTAATAAAATTGTGGTTAATGATCTTGTCAATGGTACATTTTATGCCAATATATATATGAAAGATAAAGAGAATAACGATATTACAATGGATTCTCGCCCCAGTGATGCGATAGCTCTGGCATTACGAGTTGATGCTGAAATCTATGTGGTAGAGAGAGTTTTTAACGAAGCAGGACAAAGAGTAGAAATTTCTGATTTAGATACTGAGAAAAAAACAGAAACTTATTCTGAAGGCAATCAAAATGTTGACGAATTATTTGATCTACAGATGCAGCTGCAAAAAGCAATAGATAATGAAAATTATGAACTTGCCGCCAAATTAAGGGATAAGATTGCCAAAATAGAAGAGCAGGATAAGAGAAACCAGGGCCCGGATAGTGGACAGGCTGAGGCCTAATTATAAACTGGAAATATTCTGATTATTTCGACAGTAATTTATATATCTATTTTCAAAAAATAACGTCTGCTAAATAATAGAATTTTAGTTATACAAAGTAGTTATTTAAATATTCTTCTCCAACCTATTAGAGCCTTCAGTGAAATCACAACTTCTAGAATGGCATCTGCCCTTGATTTGAATGGTAAAGTGTGAACGGCCTCCTTGATTTTACGTGGAGAAGAACTCTTGGAGATCAAATGAAAACTTGTCTTTCGGACCTATCCTAAAAAACAATTATACCGATTTTCAAAATAATTGTCTTGACAAATATATTAGAAGTAGGCTGAAGCCTACTGTAAATTATTTTTTCATTCTGGTATTCACCACGATGAATTGTGGTGTTAATCTCAGTATAAATATTAGATAAGATTATTAAAGAATACAGAATAGTCTGTTTCAACGGCTTCCCGATTAACAGCATTGGACAAATCTTTTGCAAATCTTTATAATATTGAAAATTACTAATAATTTGTTTATTTATGGCTTTCTCTCTGAGAGGAGATCAAAAGTGTTGGCTTTTATCAGTTGGCAGATTTGGGATCTGAACCAGAGATTGTATATTATAATTTTATATTTGTATCCTTGATTTGTTCTAGTGTTCTTCTGGAAGCTAATTGCTCGGCCGATTTTTTGGTAGTTGAGGTAGCGGTAGCGTGGTGTTTATCATTAAAGAAGATGGCAATTTTATATTTCCTTTTGTGGTCAGGGCCGCAAACATCAAGGATTTGGAATTTTAAGTCATGGATATTGTGTTTCTGGCAATATTCTATAATTTTACCTTTATAATTGATTTTATGGGCAGAACTACTGACATCATCATTTTCGATAATCCAGTTTATGATAAATTTTTTTGTACGGGCTAAGCCCTTTGCAAGATATATAGCACCGACAACAGATTCCAGAATATCGGCTAAAATTTTTTTTCTGGTAGGCAAATTTTCCATATCCACACTTTTGTCAATTATACAATCTTCCTCTAAATCAAGGGTTTCGGCAATACGATACAAATAGTGGCCATTAACATATTTCATCCTCTTTTTTGTCAAAGATCCTTCATTCATCTCAGGATAATTTTTATATAAATATTCCGAGACAACCAGATCGAGAACTGCATCTCCTAGAAATTCGAGCCTTTCATAGGGTATAGAATTTTTCTTTAAAGTGGAGGAGTGGGTAAAAGCTCTTTTTAATAACTTTTGTTTACGAAATGAAAAGCCTACCCGCTTTTCGAAAGCTGATAGGCTTTTTTTATTTGAAAATAATTTTGATAATAGGGATTTCATGCCATACTTGGGGTAAATTATTCTTTATATCTTTTTACCGCTATGGTCGCATTATGTCCTCCAAAACCAAAACCATTACTTAATCCTGCTTCAAATTCAAGTTCTCTGGGTTTGTTAGGAGTATAATTAAGATCACATTCTGGATCCGGATTGTCATGATTAGTGGTGGGGGGGATAATTTGATTTTGTAAAGATTTACAAAGTGCGATAAATTCTACACCCCCGGTAGCGCCAAGAATATGGCCGGTCATGGATTTGGTTGAACTAATATGTAATTGCTTTGCCAATTCACCAAAAACACTTTTGATTGCTTTGGTCTCCACAGGATCATTGGCAGGTGTGGAAGTGCCATGAGCATTGATATATTTGAAATCTTCCATTTCGAGACCGGAACTATCAATCGCTTTTTGCATGGCCTGAGCTGCCCCTTTACCTTCCGGATGAGGTGCAGTTATGTGGTGAGCGTCAGAAGAAAATCCATAACCAATGACTTCGGCAAAAATCGGTGCATTCCGTTGCCTAGCATGCTCTAACTCTTCCAAAACGACAATACCTGCTCCCTCACTCATTACAAAACCGTCCCTATCCTTGTCAAAAGGGCGACTGGCCTTGTGAGGTTCATCATTTCTTTTAGATAAAGCTTTCATATTTGTGAAACCTGCCAGAGCCAGGGGGGTAATGCTGGCTTCTGCACCACCTGTTATCATTATGTCCGCATCTCCCAACATGATATGATTGTATGCTACTCCAATCGAATGAATGGAAGTTGCACAGGCTGACGTAATCGAATAATTAGGTCCAGTAAAATTCCATTCCATTGATATTCTACCGGGGATCATATCCGGAATCATCATGGGGATAAAGAGTGGACTTACATAGCGAGCTTTCTTTTTTAATAACCGCTCATGTTGATTCTCAAGAGTTTGTATCCCGCCTATTCCGGATCCGGTAACAACCCCAATTCTGGCCGGATCGAGATTATGATCGGCCAATTGACTTTGTTCGATCGCCTCTTGAGTAGCAGCCAGTCCCAGTTGACAAACTCGATCCATCCTTTTGGCTTTTTTCTTATCAAAATAATCTAAAGGATCAAAATCCCTAACCTCTCCTGCGATTCTAACTCTCAGTCCTTCTGTATCAAAGGCTTTGATTATCTCTATACCACTTTTTCCTTCTAAAGCATTTTGCCAGAATTCGGAAACAGTTTCCCCAATTGGATTGATAGTCCCCATTCCGGTTACGACTATTCTTTTTTTGTTCATAGTTAATGACTTTGCTATTATTTTTTTATTTAGACTTTATCTTTTAGATATTCGATTACATCATTTACTGTGCGCAGATCATTTGCATCTTCATCCGGAATTTCAATATCAAATTCTTCTTCCATTTCCATAACTAATTCAACTGTATCGAGTGAATCTGCGCCGAGGTCTTCAATAAAATTAGAATCTTCTGTCACTTTTGATTCTTCAATACCTAACTTATCGGCTGTTACTTCTTTAACCTTTTTTACTAAATCCATAGTGTCCTCCTAAGTTTAATTCCTACATATTATTAAATAACTTACTCTACATTACCATTCCGCCATCTACTTTGATAACCTGACCAGTTATATATTTTGCCAGGGGAGAAGCCAAAAATATGACAGTATTGGCCACATCCTCAGGTGCTCCAAAGTATTTGAGTGGAATATTATCTAAATATTTATTTTTTACATCTTCCGGTAGTTTTTCTGTCATTTTAGTTTTAATAAAACCGGGGGCAACCAGATTAACATTGATATTTCTGGGGGCAAGTTCCTGGGCTACTGATTTTGACAATCCAATCAACCCTGCTTTACTTGCTGAGTAGTTACTTTGACCAGCATTGCCGGTTAGTCCAACTACCGAACTAATATTAATAATACTGCCTGCCCGCTGTTTGAGAAAATATCTTATTGAAGCTCTGGTTGTAAGAAAAGCACCCTTTAAATTAGTTTCAATAACGGTATCCCAATCCTCATCTTTCATTCTCATTAATAAAGTATCTTTTGTTATGCCAGCATTATTAACAAGAACATCGAGACTTCCCAGTTCAGCATATGTATTTTTAATTAATTTTTGGACTTCAGTTTTATTGGTTACATTACAAACCTGCGCAGTACAAGCATAGCCCTCTTCTTCAAATTCATTTTTTGTCTTCTCTAAAGTCTCTTGATCTATGTCCGTAAGTACAACATGAGCACCGGATTCAGCAAAGGTCTCTGCTATTTTTTTCCCAATCCCCTGGCTTGAGCCGGTAACAATCACATTTTTATTAGTGAAATCTATTTGCATGTAAAATTCTCCAGGTCTTTATATTTTGAAATACCGCTAGTAGATAAATCCCGATTAATTCTTCGAATTAAGCCCTGTAAAACTTTTCCGGGACCGATTTCCAGGAATTCACTGATATCATTAGCGATCATATTTTCAATTGTATCAACCCATAATACAGAGGAGGTCAATTGTTGGTTTAAATTTTCTCGAATTTCATCCGGATTTGTTGTAGGCTCGCCACTTACATTAGAATAAATAGGATAAAGCGGTTCTTTAAAATCTATCTCATCCAAAGCTTTTTTTAATTCTGCCCGTGCACTTTCCATAAGAGGAGAATGAAAGGCTCCGCCAACTGATAATTCGATTGCCCTGCGAGCACCTTTATCTTTCATTTTTAACATGGCTTCCTGAACAGCCGGAGTCTCACCACTAATCACGATCTGTTTATGGGAATTATAATTTGCTATCACGCAAGAGCCATAACTTTCCATCTCTTTTAATATTTCTTTGACTTCCTCGTATTCCAGGCCAATAATAGCTGCCATTGTTCCGGAACTGTTTTCGGTTGCTTTTTGCATCTGTTCGGATCTGATTTTAACTAACTTTAATCCGGTTTCAAAATCCATAGCTTCGGCTGCAACCAGAGCAGTATATTCACCTAGACTGTGGCCGGCAACCGCTTCTGGCTGACATTTATCTTTTATTTCATTGAATAGAGCGAAGGAGTTTATAAATATTGCCGGTTGAGTGACTTCTGTTTCCGTGAGTTTCTTTAAGGGGCCTTTAAAAGATGTCTCTTTTATTGAAAATGAATCAAAAATATCTTCCGCTTGATCGTAAATTTTTTTTGCTTGTTTACTATTTTTATATAGGCCTTCACCCATCCCCACATACTGAGAGGCCTGGCCAGGAAATACAAAAGCTTTTTTACTCATTGCTCGATACTCCATTTTAATAGAATAGCTCCCCAGGTAAAGCCTCCTCCAAAAGCAGTAAGTAGAGCAAGGTCATTTTTATCAAGCCGGCTATTATCGTAAGCATCAATTATTCCCAGAGGAATAGTAGCAGCAGTAGTATTCCCGTATTTATCAATATTGATCATTACCTGGTCATCATCTAGGTCAAGTCTGCTTGCACAGGCATCGATGATTCTCTTATTGGCCTGATGGGGAATGAAGAGGGACAAATCCTGATTACTGACACCATTCCGCTCGATCAATTCTGTTCCGGCATCTACCATATTATTGACAGCATATTTAAAAACAGGCCTTCCATTCTGATAAATATAATGCATTTTTTTATCAACAGTTTCATGACTGGCAGGGTTACGGCTGCCTCCACCTTTCATATATAAGAAATCTTTACCCATGCCATCCATTTTAACGATTGAATCCAGAACACCTTCTTCATCCTCCGTGGGCTCAAGTAGAACGCAAGTTCCTGCATCCCCAAATAAAACACAAGTACTTCTATCCTCATAGTCTGTAATAGCACTCATTTTTTCAGTTCCAAAAACAAGTACTTTTTTATAATCTCCGGATTCGATAAAACGCCGTGCATTTTCCAAAGCAAAAACAAAACCGGAACAGGCAGCTGATAGATCGAAACCCCAGGCATTTTTAGCCCCAATATTATCCTGGATGAGGGCGGCAGTACTGGGAAAAAACATATCAGGAGTAATTGTAGCTACGAGAATAAGGTCGATTTCCTCCGGATCAACATCAAATCTTTCCTGCATATCTGCAAAGGCTTTGCTTCCCATATCAGAAGATGCTTCATCATCGGCAGCAATATGGCGTTCTACTATTCCAGTTCGGTCTCTAATCCATTTATCAGTTGTATCAACCATTTCCTCAAAATCAAAATTATCAAGAACCTTCTCAGGTACATACTTCCCAAACGCTGTAATTTTTGCATTCAAGTTCTTCATTATTAAACTCACAATATAAGGCTTAGATTTAAAGTAAGAATGTACACAAAACTTATATTTATGAAAATATAAATATTGTGTACAATAAGCAATAATAATTTTTCAGTTATTATTCATTTTCAGCTGATATGACCTGTTTGCCCTTATAATATCCGCAGTGAGGGCAGGCTCTGTGAGGCATTTTTTTGTCACCGCATTGGGAACAAGTTGATAAGTTTGGTGCATTTGCCTTCCAATGGGTCCGTCTTTTATGTTTTCTTGTGTTTGAAGTCTTTTTCTTTGGTACAGCCAATTTATTATTCCTCCATTTTAGATTTTATTTTTTTTAGTTTTTCAAGTCTGGGATCAATATTGTCGGATCCGCATTGACATGTAGTTATATTTAAATTTGCTCCACATTGTTCGCAAAGACCTTTACAATCAGGTGAACATAAGTTCTTTGAAGGCAATCCAAGAAGAAGCGAATCTCTTAAATATTTTGTAAGGTCAAGTGTATCTTCCGATATTATAAAAGTTCCTTGTTCCTGTTTATTGCCCTCTTCCTTTGGATCAAAAAGTAATCTTATCTCTTTCTTAATCTCTTTGTTAAAATTTTCCAAACACCGGTCACATTTAAGTTTAGCTTTGGATTTAATTTCACCGGCTAACCAGACTCTTCCGGTTTCCTCTTTGATAATTTTTGCTTGCAAGTGAATTGGATTAACAAGTCCTTCTTCCTCTAACCCCAAGGATTCCGGTTGAAAGGTCTTCTCGAATTTTGTTATTTTATCGTCAAATGAACTTAGTTCTATCTTCATAATGGATAGGAATTTATTAGTACTTGACACTTTTATCAAGTTTTTATTGTAATTCATCTGGGATACCCCCGTTTTTCAATAAATAATATAATTGAATTTTTTTCCGGCATTATAATTAAATTTTAGCATTTAATTATCCCGCCGGCGCCTTTTGGGTTACTTTTTGTGGCGG
>JAIPHI010000114.1 GCA_021735285.1 Fidelibacterota bacterium
GCTGGTCAGATACTGAGACTGTAAATTTCAGCATTAATTCACCCCCTACGGCACCTAAATTTAGTCATAAGCAGCAACCCGTTTTTAAGCAAGACACAATAACATTTAAATTACTAACGTCACAAGATGAGCAGATAAACAAAGATCAAATCCAATACAAACTAAAAATCATTGATCAATCGAATAACGCGCCTGGCATCGACACCTCGCTATCTGCTCCGGATAGCAGGGATACACTTGAGATCTCCATGCTAAATAATTTTCAGGAGAATGGTAGGTATCTAGCCTTTACTAAAGCTTATGATGGAGTAGAATATTCTAAAAAGGATTCTCTCCACTTCTATATCAATCGTCGTAATGATCCGCCGCAAGCTTTTTCCTTAATTAATCCGGATGATACTCTCAATACACAAAATGTTTTGCTAGAATGGCAGTCAGCTCTTGATCCGGAAGCCACTTTTGGAGGATCTATTAAAAAATATCGTCTTGAAATTTCCGCTGACACAGCATTTCAAAACATTATAATCGATAAAGAGCTGGCACCGGAATCTACTTCCTCCCGATTTCAAACACCCGAGAACCATAGAAGCTACTATTGGCAGATTTTTGCCATAGACGATCATCTTGCTTCTACAGCCAGTAAACAAACCGGACATTTTGTTGTGAATCTGGGGAATCACCCCCCTCCGGAAGTTAATTTAATCAAGCCATCATATCAGGAAATAATGCAACCCGAACAATTCTTAATCTGGCAGCAACCTCAAGATAAAGACCGATATGACCGCCTAAGCTTTGAAATACTCATTACAAATTATGCAGCAACCGATACTATATCTACACTGGAAATCGACAATACCAGATTAAATCAAGCCTACCGCGGAGAGCTTGACTGGTTAGCCTATAACTATCAAAATGTTATAAAATTAAAACTATTGCATTTAATTCAGGACAGAAAAAATCTAGAAGAGGGTTCCTACTACAGGATCTTCATCAAAAGCCACGATAATTGGGGTGGCCACACACTTCATAATTCTCCCCGCTCTATACTTCAATTTGACGACAATGTCAATACAGCCCCAAATCCTCCATCAATAGGCATGTATCCTGATTCGGCTATTATTACCAAAACTCCTGTTAAATTGGGCTGGTATCCTGCGACGGATCCTGATCTTAGAGATCGTTTACGATATAAAATTGTAATCTCGCATTCAACAAACTTTAACAGCTCGAACTATATTGTTCATACCACTGATTATGAGCAAAATGAAATATCCTTGGATGAAAGACTAATCGAAAATCAAAAATATTACTGGCGTGTAAAATCCATTGATAGTAAAAATGCTGAATCCCAATGGTCTTCGGTGCACTGTTTTTTCATTAATTTTATTAATGAAGCCCCTCCCAAAGCTGTCCGATATCTGGCTCCTGAAGATTGGACAGAACTTAATCAAAACACAACTTTCAAATGGGAATTGGCTTCCGACCCTGATCCCGGTGATAAGCTTCACTATTTACTGGAAATCGATGAAGACAGATACTTCCAAAGTCCGAATATTAGTAAAAACATCTTACCTCAAGAAATTAATTTTGATACAAAAAACCAAATAGCAACATTCAAGTTTGGGGCCCTTGATACAAGCGGCAATCTAGAAGAAAACAACCTTTATTACTGGAGAATATCAGCTGTTGATTCAAAGGGCTTGAAATCACCCTGTTTCCGGAGTTATCCCCGTATAAATTATAACACAAAAAATGAAGCCCCTCGCCCTGTTAAAAATTTCATTAAAATAAAAGATGGGATAATTGTAGCAACCCAAACTCCTGAATTGAAGTGGGAGTCTGCAACGGATCCGGATTTTACTGATTTTTCACATACATTTTCCTATACAGTACAATTATCCCGGTGTTCTGATTTTTTAACCTATAATGTATTTTCCTATCGAACAGAACCGGGGGTGAATTCTCTGAAAATTCCAACTACTTTAAAGGAAAACAAAAAATGGTATTTCAGAATTCAAACCAGGGATAAGAAGGGCGCTACTTCAAATTGGTCACATATTGATTCTTTTATTGTTAATGCCAAAAGAGAAGCGCCGGAAATTGTAGAAGATGGTTTTGTCCTGAGAGATAATATGATTGCTGAGACACAAGCTCCGAAAATTAGCTGGCGACCAGTAAATGACAATGATCCCTTTCAATCATCTGATAATATTCATTATATAATCAAATATGTCCCTTCTAAATATCTAGGTACCGGTCAGGAAAACAAAAAATCTACAACAGTTAAAACTGATCCCGGTCGAACCTCTGCATTGCTTTCGGAACTAGAAGAAAATACAAACTATTGCTATCGGGTGAGAGCTGTTGATCCGGAAGGTTTGAAGTCCAAATGGTCAAGCCCCCTGCAATTTATTGTCAATTCTAAACAGGAGCCACCGTTACCCTTTGAATTGATTTCACCGCTGAATGGAAGAGATTCTATACGATCAGATATTAATTTTCAATGGAGTAGAGCCATTGATCCCGATCCGAACTCTAAATTAGAATATACAATCCTAATCAGCACCGATAGCCTTTTTCAAAGTGATGTGATCGAAAGCAGGCTCGTTTCAGAAGCAAAAGATACGCTGATCTATCATCCACCAGCTGCTTTAAAAAGAGCCAGCAAATATTTCTGGAAGGTCATAGCCGAAGACAATACAGGTTTAAAGACTCAGTCCCCTGCGGGTGAGAACAAATCCTGGATGTTTACCACCATTGGTTATAAAAAATTCCTTAATATTGGCAAAAAATCAATGTTACTCCAAAATTCGCCCAACCCCTTTAATAGTATGACTCGCATAGCTTACAATGTTGGCCGCTACACCAGTGTTAAAATAGTAGTATATAATGTCCTGGGCGAAAAGGTCAAAGTTCTTGTTAATGAAAACATGGAGGCCGGACATTATCAAACCAGCTGGGATGGAACTAATCAAAATGGAAGGGCTGTCCCGGGAGGAATGTATTTCTGTCGAATGTACACAGGTAAAAATAGCGACTTGATAAAAATGGTGCTGCTGCGATAAGCAGGGCGAAACTAACATTTGAAAATTCCATTATTTAAATACAATTTAAAATCATAAATTCGATTGATTCTAAACCTTCTATTCTAAAATTCGAGCTGTCATTTATAATATTCGAAGAGTAAACACCTAAAATGAAAATCAATTCCCGCTCAAGATAAATTTCTACTTAATTTTAATTAAAATATTTACTATTTTTAGTAGATAAAAAGTCCTTGAAATTTGGAGTTTAAGTATGATAAAAAATGAAAAAATTAAGATGGTTTATATAAAAAATTTTGTGTTAATAGTCTTTTTATTGTGTTTTGGTATGCTTATAGCTCAGGAAAAAACTGCTGGAGAAATTAGTCTGCAAGAGCTTGATAAGATCAAGAAACAGGCTAATATAAATGAACAGACAGAGGCGATTATCAATGCTGTTACCAACAATTCGATCCGCGATCTGGCCTTAAATAGAAAAAATGTAGGCACAATCGACCATCTGTTTGATTATAAAATTGAACCGCCCTCGATCACAGATCAAAAATCTTCCGGCCGCTGCTGGCTTTTCACATCATTAAATGTCCTCCGCCCTAAAATAGTTAAAAAATATAATCTGGAAGATTTTCAATTCTCCGAAAGTTACTTATTTTTCTGGGATCAATTTGAAAAAGCTAATCTATTTTTAGAACATGTTATCCAAACCCGGGACATGGATATCGATCATCGTCGTGTCCAACATCTTTTTAAACGACCAATCGGTGATGGCGGTGCCTGGCAAATGATGCCTCCTATCGTGGAAAAATATGGAGTGGTGCCCAAACAGGCCATGGCTGAGACCCATAATACAGAAAATACCCGCCAGATGCGCTCATTGTTGAAAACGAAATTGCGCCAGCAGGGTTTGAAACTCCGTTCCTATGAAAATAAAAACAGCGAGCTCCTGCGGAAAGAAAAAATTAGAATGCTGGGCGATATTTATCGGATTTTGACTATTTGTATGGGCGAACCACCCGCGGAATTTACCTGGCGTTATACAGAGAAAGATGATAGCACAATTACCGAAAAAAAATATACACCCCAGGAATTTTACAAAGAGGCTGTGAAACCCTATCTGGGTAACTATGTAATGTTGATGGATGTGCCTTCTAAAGAATACTATAAATATTATGAAATTGAATGGAATCGCAATCGCTACGACAGTAAAAACTGGACCTTTGTCAATGTGCCTTCCGAAGAACTTGCAAAGTTTGCCAAAAAATCAATTTTGTACGATGAGCCTATGTATTTTTCCTGTGATGTGGGAGCCCAGTTGAATCGAGACGCAGGTTTACTTGACATTAATAATTATGATTACGAATCTTTATTGGGTGTTTCTTTTGCGATGAACAAAAAAGAAAGAATCCTGAGCTATGAATCGGGCTCCACCCATGGAATGGCGTTAATTGGCCTGGATACAACAGAGACTGGAGAGGTCCAAAAATGGCTTCTGGAAAATAGCTGGGGCGATGAAGCCGGGCATAAGGGCTATCTCACAATGACTGATGAATGGTTTGACGAATATTCTTTTAGATTAGTAGTAAAAGAAGAATTCCTGCCCCGCAAAATTATCCGTATAACTACCCAGGAACCGATCTTGTTACCACCCTGGGATAGGATGCAATAATAAATTAATAGGAAGTAGTAAATAATAGTTAATTTAAATTTTGGAGGTAATGAATGGTAAGCAATTTATTTTGGTTAGCGCCAGCTAGTTCGGTCGTAGCGCTAATCTTTGCATGGATTTTTTACAAAGGAATGATGAAAAAGAGTGAAGGCACTGAGAAGATGATCGATATCGCATCCAGTGTGCGGGAAGGTGCAAGCGCCTATTTAAAAAGACAGTATAGAGTAATAGCCTATACCGTGATTGTTCTCATGATCCTGTTTGCCGTTTTGGCAATTTTCAATATTCAAAATTTCTTTGTACCAATTACATTTCTGACTGGTGCTCTGGGTTCGGCTCTGGCTGGATATCTGGGCATGAAAACAGCCACAAATGCTTCAGCAAGAACAGCTAATAGCTGCCGGGAATCGCTGAATGGCGGATTAAAAGTTGCGTTTAGAAGTGGTGCTGTGATGGGGCTAATGGTTGTTGGTATTGGCTTACTACTTATTTCAGCCTGGTATGTGTTTCTGGAGAATGTAATTTATACAACAGCAAATATGGCCAATGGCCTTGATATTTTTGGAATCGAAGTTGTGCGTGCTGGAATTACCCCAAGACAAAAACTGGTTGAGATCACTTCTGTTATGTTAACCTTTGGTATTGGTGCTTCCACACAGGCTCTATTTGCCCGTGTTGGTGGTGGAATATATACCAAAGCAGCCGATGTTGGCGCCGATATAGCAGGAAAAGTAGAAGCCGGTATTTCGGAAGACGATCCTAGAAATCCGGGAACTATTGCTGATAATGTTGGTGATAATGTTGGTGATGTTGCTGGAATGGGTGCCGACCTGTTTGAATCCTACATGGGATCTATTCTCGCTACTGCAACTCTAGGTGCTGGAATTTCCGCTTCTATAGCAGGGCTTTCTCAGATAAATGCAGTTGTAGCTCCGTTTATCGTAGCCGGTTTGGGTATATTATGTTCCATCATTGGAATATTTCTGGTAAAATCCAAAGAGTCTGCAACTCAGGACCAATTATTAAAATCATTATTTGTTGGAACCGGTAGTAGTGCTGCGTTGGTATTGATCGCTATTGCTATCATGGCCGGTACCGGTTTTATTACCTGGGGCATATTTGGTTCTGTTGTTTCAGGACTGATCGCAGGTGTTATTATTGGACAGGGAACAGAATATTTTACCTCTGCAAAATATAAACCCACGAAAAGACTTGCCGAAGAAGCTAACACCGGACCAGCTTCTACAATTATCGAAGGTATCGCTCTGGGAATGTTCTCCAGTTGGCTTCCGGTAGTTGTAATTGTAGGCGGTATTTTAGCAGCCTATGGTTTTGCCGGTGGTTTTCAGAATTTTTCTATGGGTGTTTACGGAATTGGATTCGCAGCAGTTGGTATGTTATCAACTCTGGGAATTACATTGGCAACCGATGCTTTCGGTCCTATTGCTGATAATGCCGGTGGTAATGCAGAAATGTCAGAGCTTCCTTCCGAAGTTAGAGATAGAACTGATGCACTGGACTCCCTGGGAAATACTACTGCAGCCACTGGAAAAGGTTTTGCAATCGGTTCAGCTGCTTTAACTGCTCTGGCACTTTTCACATCTTATATAGGTCAGGTTAAATTATGGATTACAAAATTAGCCCAGGCCAGCAGTGACGGAATAAAAGAAGTCGGCAATGTGGTTTTTTATGTTGGCAATGAAGCACCCGAAGTAGCAGGCAAGACAATTGCAATTGGATCGGCTCAGATTGAGCATTTGATCGAAGCCTTTCAATTAAATATATATAATCCAATTTTACTGGGTGGAATTTTCCTCGGTGCTATGATGGCTTTTCTTTTCTGTGCTATGACAATGCGGGCAGTTGGCAGAACGGCCAGCAAAATGATTGAAGAGATCCGCAGACAGTTACAGGAAATTCCTGGTATTCTGAAAGGTGAAACAAAGCCTGATAACAGACAATGTGTTTCCATATCTACTGAAGCAGCCTTAAAAGAAATGGTTGTGCCTTCTTTACTGGCTATTTTTATTCCTGTGATCGTAGGTGTATTCTTTGGCGTGGCTGGTGTAATCGGCCTGTTAACAGGTGCGTTGACTGCCGGTTTTACTCTGGCAATCATGCTCAATAATGCCGGTGGTGCCTGGGACAATGCCAAGAAATATATCGAAGAAGGTCACCACGGTGGCAAAGGCAGTGATGCTCATAAAGCCGGTGTAGTTGGTGATACAGTTGGTGATCCTTTCAAAGATACTTCCGGTCCATCCCTCAATATTCTGATTAAATTGATGTCTATGGTCTCTGTTGTAATGGCCGGCCTCACTATGGCAACTTCTTTATTCTAAATTCTATATAGCACAAGACTTATTATCAAAGGGGGCAGCTTACGGCTGCCCCTTTTTTTTGTTGGCTCACAGTCAGCAGGTTTTGTTGGTTCTAAAATATTAGCATTAGCTCTCCCAAATATATTAAAGTTTGTAATTTAGCCTAAATTTAGTAAATTCTTTAGACACATGCTTCGACCTACGCAATCATATTATTTTTTAAAATTTTCAATATATTCAAGAAGCGCCAATTTATTATATAAATAAATTCCTATATATGGATACCGAATTGTTCCTAAATATAGCATTAGTAGAAAAAAATCCTATATATAGCAATTTATTCCTTGATATAGACATGTGGATTTGAATGATTTGGGCGTATATGATATGTGATATTTAATAAAGTAGTAATCAAACAGATTGTAAATTTATTAATTTCAATAAGATAATCCACGTAATTTACAAGGGGCAAACTAATGTTTATGAAGAGTTTAAAAATTAATAATTTCAGGAAGTTTGGAACAAATAATAATACTATTGAATTTGTAGAGGCCAGTAGTTATCGTGAAGAATCTGATGAAGAAGAAATAAATCTTGCTCCAACAACCACATTGATAGTTGGAAAAAATAATTCAGGAAAAACGACTATTACGAAGGCGTTGAGCAAATTGATAAATAGTAAAAATTTTTCTGCCAATGATTTTAACTTTACCTATCTAGACAATTTATTAGGCAAGTACAAAGAATTAAATAACGAGGGCAAATTAGAGAAAAATGCAGTATTGCCAGTTCTTGAATTTAAAATAATAATAGGTCTTGAAGATGAAACGAATAATCTAGTTACGAATTTAGCTTCTTTTATGGATATCGGAAATACTAATAAGTCGGAGGTTGAAATTATAGTAAAGTATGAGATAGCAGATAGGGATGTATTTATAAAGAATGTTAAGGAATTATTAAATAAAGAAATGCCAGAGGAGAGAGATAAATTTAAAAAATTTTTAGAATTGATAGATGGGTCAAGTTTCAAATTAAACTATTATGACACAAATGGTAGTTTGAAAGAAAAATTTAACTTAAAAGATTTAATAGAAATAAAAACAATTAAAGCGAATAAAATTGAAAGTAGCAAAGCATTATCTAAGTCATTTAGTACTATTATAAAATATAGGTATATCATGGATGAGAATAAAAAAAATGATCTAGAAGATGATATTATGGATATTAATAAACGAGTTACATCAGAAATCACAAATACTCATACTAAAAATATAAATAAGGCCTTAGGTAAAATCGAATCAAACGATAAACTTGAAGTCCAACTAAGTTCAGATCTTACATTTAAAAAATTAATGAATAATTTAATTAGATATGAATATATCGAACAAGACCATCACATTCCAGAAGGACAATTTGGATTAGGCTACACAAATTTAATGGCTATAATAGCAGACATAATTGACTATATTGAAAAATATCCTGATAAAGCTTTTAATAGTAATATAAATATGATTTCTATTGAAGAACCTGAAACTTTTATGCATCCACAAATGCAGCAATTATTCATAAAACATATAAATGATGCAGTTAATTATCTCCTTAAACGAACAGGTAAAAATGTGAATAGCCAATTAGTTATTACAACTCATTCTTCCAATATTTTGAATAGTAAAATTCATACTGGTAATACTTTCAATAATATTACTTATGTTACAATTGACAATAGTTATTCAGATGTAGTTAATCTTAAGGATTCTAAAGTGGAACCTAATACCGAAACCCGCGAAAATGATCTAAATTTTTTAAAAAAACATATTAAATATAAAGTTTCAGAATTGTTTTTTTCTGATTCTATTATATTCGTTGAAGGAATTACTGAAGAAACTTTACTTAATTACTATATTGATAATGATCCTGAATTAAATAAATTTTATATTTCTATTTTTAATATTGATGGTGCTCACGGTCTCGTTTATCATAAATTAATCAAACTTCTTAAAGTTCCTACAATTATTATAACTGATATTGATATTAAAAGAGAAGACAATGAAAAAGAACATTTTAGACAAATACAAAATATATCGAATAGAGTTACAA
>JAIPHI010000115.1 GCA_021735285.1 Fidelibacterota bacterium
TTCGTAAAATAACCATGCAAGATCCAGATTTTTGGGATTTCTTTTTAGAAGGCGGCGATGAGTTGATGAACACCGAACAATGCCCGCATTGTGGCGGGGTAATCTATCTTGATCAGCCGATAGAGTGGATTGATCAAGCAAAAAGCATTGCCAAGTGTCCGCATTGTGAGAAGAAAGTAAAAATTGAATAACCGCCAGATTGCTTTGAAAATAAGGGTAATCTGGTATAATAATTTACAAATGTAAGGTTTTTTATATGGGAATAATAGATAACACTTCTAATAAAACGATGTATAAGGCTCTTGTTAATGCTCTTACCAGTGCTAACAGGATTGATATTGAGGTTGCTTTTTTCTACTTCTCTGGATGGAAATTATTAGCAGATTATTTAAAAGATAAGAAAGTACGAATTCTTGTCGGTAAGTACATTGATCCAGAAGCTGTCCCGGAACTTTTATCACAAATTAAGCAAGAAGGTACAGATATTGATCTTGCACCTTTTCAACCAAGGAGATCACTCTCAATTCGAAGTGAAAAAAAACAAACATATATCGATGGTTTTATAAGATTGAGTAATGAATCAATGTTATTTGACGATAGTGATGATCAATATGCTTACAGCATTATGGAGAATAAAATAAGGGATGGTTCGTTAGAGTTAAAATTAACTAATAACCAAGAACATGGAAAATTATATATAATCCATAACAAACCTGAACATAATCAAAATGGTGATTATCCTGGAACAGTTTTTATGGGGTCAAGTAATTTTACTTTTCAAGGCCTACTCAACCAAGGTGAATTGAATGAACGTTTTAATGAGAAAGAGCGCTATGAAAATTATTTAGATCAATTTGAAAGACTTTGGGCTAGTGGCAATAATATTGATGTAGTCACATCTGAAAATAAAAATAATTTTCTGCAAAATCTTAAGAATAATCTATGGATTTATTCTACACCTAATCCATATTCAGTTTATGTTAGAGTTTTACATGAACTTTTTGGAAAAGAGGGCAAAGAAGGTCTTAAATCTCCTAGTGAAATAACAAAGAATAGATATGTTGATTTAGAATATCAAACGGATGCTATTAAATATCTTTTGGATAAAATTGAAAAATATAATGGTGCAATTTTGGCAGATGTAGTAGGGCTTGGTAAAAGTATTATTGCATCCGCTGCAGCTTATAACATAGGGTTGAAAACAGTTATAATAACTCCACCACATTTACGAGAACAATGGGAGGATTATCAAGAAGAATTTAAGCTTCCTGGTGCGAGAGTTTATAGTCTCGGCATTATGGAAGAAGTTTATGAAAAATATAAGAATAGCAATCAGCCGTTATTAATTATAGTTGATGAAGCTCACCGTTTCAGAAATGAAGACACAGATGATTATAGACGGCTTCATCATGTTTGCTCTACCCATCCAGACAATAAAGTAGTTCTCTTAACGGCAACTCCTTTTAATAATGATCCCAAAGATGTTTTTGCTTTAATTAAACTTTTTCAAATTCCTGGACAATCAACAATCCAATCTGTAGATAATTTAAGTCTGCGCTTTCGGGAATTAATAGCTAGGTACAAAAAACTTAATTCAGATAGAAGAAAAGGTAGAATAAGTAAAGAAGGGATTAAAAGAGAGGCCGATGAAATTTCTCAGGAGTTAAGGCGTTTAATTGAGAATGTAGTTATTCGGAGGTCTAGGTTGGATTTAAAAAGAATTACTAGATATAAAAATGATCTTAAAAAACAAAAAATAGATTTTGCAGAAGTAGAAGGCCCAAAATTAAAAACATATAGCCTTGGTAGTCTCGAAGATATTTATTTTAATACAATAGCCAAACTCACTGCCAATAAAGACGAAAATGGTTTTATTGGAGCTCGGTATAAGCCAGCCGCTTATATAACAGATAAAAAATTATTTTTAAAAGAATTCGGTGAGGACCTTGAGGAGAGCGATCTTAAAACAGCCCAAACTAATTTAGCTAATTTTATGAAAAGATTATTAGTTATGCGTTTTGAGAGTTCAAAATTTGCATTTCGCTCTACACTTAATAATATAATCAATTCTATACAAATAGTTGAAGATTGGTATGAAAAACTAGGCAAGGTTCCGATATTGAAAAAAGGACAAATTCCTGACCCAGAGACTATCGTCTCAAGTTCATCTGACAATGTTAACGTTGAGTTAAATCAACAAATTGCAGAGGATCAACTTAAGAAGTTAAAGGAGGCCAAAGGACTCATTGCTGTAGATAAAAAGTTTATTACAGCAGATTTTATCGAAGATGTTAAGCATGACAAGAAAATACTTCGGGAGATATTTAAAGATTGGTTTGGGAAAAAATCAAAAACAACTCAAGGTATAGACCCTAAGCTTGATAAAGTAAGAGAACATATTGATACACTTTTATCTGAAGATCGAAGGAGAAAAATAGTAATATTTTCATCTTATGCAGATACTGTTGAGTATTTGCATAAGGAACTTTCGAGAAGAGGGAAAAAGAAATTTTTAAAATATACATCCAGCGATTCGAGTAAGAAAATGAAAAAAATAGTTCGTTCAAATTTTGATGCCGGAATAAAGAAGAAAAACCAAAAAGATGATTACGATGTGCTTATTACTACAGATGCATTAAGTGAAGGCTATAATTTACATCGTGCGGGTGTAATAATAAATTATGATATTCCATATAATCCAACACGGGTTATTCAAAGGGTGGGCCGTATTAATCGTATAAACAAGAAGGTGTTTGATAAATTGCATATATATAATTTTTTTCCAACAGAAACAGGGGAATCTCAAATAAAAATCAAGCAGATCTCAACTCTAAAAATGCATTTGATTAATGCAGTTGTGGGAAGTGATACAAAAACACTTACTGACGAGGAAGAGCTAGAGAGTTTTTTAAAAGACGAGTATAGTAAAGCTGCAAGCGAAAATGAAGTTGAATCTTGGGATGCTGCCCATCGTGAAGCTTATGATCAGGCTAGGAGAGATAAGGAAGTTTTTGAAGATGCACTAAAAATTAAGCCACGAAGTAGAGTAGTAAGAGAAGGGAGAAAACAACCAGCCATTGTTGCATTTGGAAAGAAAGGTGATCATTCTATATTTGTTTTAAAAGAGTTAGAAGAACCCTCAATGGTTTCTGCAGAAACTGCATTAAAATATTTTAGTGCAGAAAAAGGAGAGAAGGGCAAGGATGCAGATAAACAATATGATGAAGTTTTTAAATTAGTTCGAAATCATTTATTTAAAAAACATCCTTTGCCTCGTATTTCTGGTAGAAGGGCAGATGCTTTGAGGAAAATAAAAGTTATTGGAGAAAAGCTATCTCTAGCTAAAGATTATTGTCAGGATTTAGATCAAGTCATCAGAAAGTATGATGGTGTTAACGAGGGAGATTTGAAATTAATTGCACAACTTTCTTTAAAAAATATAGATGAAGCCTTTAATTGCTTAAATGAAATAATTCCTCAGCATCAAATTAATTCTATAAACAAAAAAGCTTCTCGATTAGAAGGGGAGTATGAAACTATTATATTGAGTGAAGATATTAGACCATGAATTTGCAAGGAAAGTATGCTCGCGATGATTTCATAAGTTTTCTACAATCATTCATCCCCCAATACTCTAAGGACATCAGGCCAGTTCATGAAAAAGGACTTAAGGCTACAGAGAATGCCTCTTATCTTGGTGAATCTCGCCAACTTGAGTTATCAGTATTTGAATTAACCCATACTTCATCTAACGATGCTCGTGTAACATTGGCACGTGATGGCTTTAGAATAATGAAAAACAGTGCTGTGTATAGAGCACTTATAGTTTATCAGCAAAAGAATAATGATGATTGGCGATTATCTTTAATGACAGCAATTCCAGATGTTAATCAGAAAGGTAAAATTATCCAAAAACTTTCAAATCCACGAAGATTTTCTTTTTTTCTAGGTCCGAATGCAAAAATTCATACACCTAAAAAATATCTTACAGGTAGAGTTAAAGATTTTGATGAGCTTAAAAAGCGATTTTCTATTGAAGTTGTCAATAAAGAATTTTTTGCAGAAATTTCTATTCTCTTTTCAAAATTAGCCGGAGGAGAAAGGTATATTGGCTCTAAAAAGATTTCTGAGAAGAGCATTCTTAAATTACCTTCTGAAACTAGTCATAGAAAAAAACAAGAATTTGCTACTCGTCTTTTAGGCCGGATTATTTTCTGTTGGTTTCTGAAAAAAAAGCAATCTTTACAAGGTAAATCCTTAATCCCGGACTGTTATCTGTCGAAAGATTCTGTATTGTCAACCAATAATTATTATCATGATATATTAGAACCATTATTTTTTCAACACTTAAATATGCTTCCGGAACAGAGAAGAGATAAATACAAAGAGTCAGTAATTCCTTTTTTAAATGGCGGTCTTTTCCAACCACATAATGATGATTTTTATGAGGTAGATAGTTTTACTGGATTTTCAAAATTTTATAATGTTTTGCATGTTCCAAATAAATGGTTTAGAAAATTATTCCAAGTCTTGGAAATGTATAATTTTACTATTGATGAGAGTACTTCTATAGATATTGAATTATCAATAGATCCTGAAATGTTAGGTAGAATATTTGAGAATCTTCTTGCAGAAATTAATCCTGAAACTGGGAAAACAGCAAGAAAAGCAACTGGCAGCTACTATACACCTCGTCCAATAGTGGAATACATGGTAGATGAATCTTTAAAGCACTATTTAGCAAAAAAAACCACTGTTGATGTTTTAAGGATTTCTCAAATATTAGCATACGATAAAGATTTACCAAACTTATCAGAGGAAGAAAGTAAGCTTATAATAAAATCATTATATCATTTAAAAATTATTGATCCTGCCTGTGGGAGTGGAGCTTTTCCGATGGGGGTTTTACAAAAAGTAGTCTTGATATTGCAGAAAATTGATCCTGGATGTAGGAGATGGTTAGATGAGCAAATATCACGAGTTAAAGATATGCATTTACATAACGTTTTAAAAGAAAAACTTAAAAACGAGAACCTTGATTATATCCGCAAGCTTGGTGTAATTCAAAATACGATATACGGTGTCGATATACAACCTATAGCGGTTGAAATTGCTAAATTAAGATTCTTTCTTTCTTTAATTGTTGACGAAGACGTGGATGACGCAAAGGATAATCGTGGTTTACAACCATTGCCCAATTTAGAATTTAAATTTATATGTGCTAATAGTTTAATTGAATTAAATGATCCTTTTCAGGCAAGTTTTTTGAAAAATAAATTTTTTGAAACTTTCGAATCATTAAGTAAGAATTTTTTTGCAGCAAGTGATCCTAAGAAAAAGAACGATATAAGAAAAGGAATAGAAATATTGATAAAGAAAAAAGTTGATGATAATTTTACAAGGGTGATGAATATAACAAAAACAAGTATTACTGAAAAAAAATTTGAGAAACAACTCCACCAAAAACATAAAAAGACAATAAGTCGTCTTTCTTATGAGGCGGAACTGTGGGGAAGTTATCTAAATATATTTAAAGATGAACCTGTCGATTTTTTTAATCCGAGATATTTTTTCCCTGAAGCGAAGCAAGGGTTTGATATTGTAATAGCAAACCCACCATATATTGGAGAAAGCGGGCATAAAGATCTTTTTAGAGAATTAAGAAAGAACAAGTGGATTAATTCTTACTATAAGGGGAAGATGGATATTTTCTATCTTTTTTTTCATCGTTCGTTAGATTTAGTAAAAAATGGTGGCATTGTAGCTTTCATAACAACCAATTATTATATAACTGCTAGTGGGGCTTTTAAGTTAAGAAAAGATTTTTATAATAGAACTTCTATTTTGAATTTAATTAATTTTAATGAATTAAAAATATTCCCTTCTGCCTTAGGACAACATAATATGATTACGATATTAAAAAAGGATGCAACCCCAGAGCAGTGTAAAAGTTGTATTACTAAGCGGGTAGGCCTGGCTAATTCTGATATTTTATCATCAATAGTTAACGGGGATGATGATTCGACAGATTATTTCCAAATTTCACAAGATCAATTATATGATATGGATAAATTCTATATAAGGTTACAAGATATATCATCTCGAGGGAACGATGTTATTGGTAAAATTTTGGATAAGATTGGTTTCCAAAGTTTTTCTTTGGGTAATATATGCAATATCAACCAGGGTGTGGTAAGTGGTTGTGACTATGTATCTCGAAGAAATATTCATAAATTAAAGCACATAAATGATATAGTTTTGAAAGATGGGATATTTGTTTTCGATTTGCACAATAAGCGTGATTTCAATACAATTAAATCATTTTCGAATGTTGAACGGCGTTTATTAAGACCTTTTTTTAAGAATTCAGATATAAGGCAATATTATTGTAAACTCCAACCAGAGAAACTACTACTTTATATTAGTAAAAATATAGAGTCTCTTCAGGAGTATCCAACTATAAAGCAACATTTAGCTAGGTTTATGCCGATTCTAAAAGATAGGCGTGAAGTCAGGCAAGGAAAACTTAAATATTTTCATCTTCAGTGGGCAAGATCTGAAGTAATTTTTCGCGGTTCAAAAATATGCGTTCCATATCGTACAGAAGTGAATAGTTTTGCATATAATGAAATTCCGTGGTTTTGCCGCTCAGATTCGTATATAATTACATCCAAAAATTCAAACTTTAAATTAAAGTATATCTTGTCTTTATTAAACTCACGTCTTTATTATTTTTGGCTATATTATAAAGGAAAAAGAAAGGGGAAAATTCTGGAGCTTTTTCAAACTCCTCTTTCCGAAATACCATTAAAAGAAATTCCAGATGAGGCACAAAAATCTTTTATAGAAATTGTAAACACAATTCTATCCCTTACTCAAGCCGAAGATTATTTAAAAGATCAATCAAAACAACAGAAGGTTAAAGAGTATCAGGAACAAATTAATCAAATGATCTATAGGCTATATGGGCTTACTCAAAAAGAAATAGAGATTGTGGAAGGATTCGATGAAAACTAAAAATGTATAAGGTTAATGAAATAAGAAGAATAGGCAGTAACCTTTTTGCTGAAGGTTAAGTATTGTTTTATTGAATTTATTTAAACAATATATCGGTTAGAAAATGCAGAATTTTAAAAATATATTCTTATTTTTAGGTAGTGCAGCAGGTATTTATTCTTTTATTAGACTTGTTAGACAAGATATTTTATCATTTTTCAACAAATCTAAATTAACTATAAAATTTAATCAAAGAGGTGATCTTAAAGTATGGCGAGTAGGTCCTCCTTATATTCCTATTGGGGAAATTCGAAAAGTGGCTACAGTTCATGTATGCAACAAAGGGAAAAAATCAGCTTCTAACTGTGAAGCACTTGTGCAAATTATTAAAGATGGTGATGAAATTGGTCAAACGTTTCCTTTGCATTGGGCTGATACCCCGTATGATGCACGCTCGACTAGCATTGAAGGAATAAATATTGGTAGACTTCCAAGAAGATTAGATGTGGTGTTCACGCAAAAAAAGCAAAATGAAAGTGGTTGTTCCGTTGCTTCAGCTCAAGCATTGGCAACTGGAGTGCAACACGATCAATTTTTCTTACCTCAAGGAGAACATAAAATTAAAATTCAGGTAAACTATAATTCAGGGGATAGTATAGAAGAAACATTTGTTATAGAATCACCAGATATTTGGAAAAATTTAAAAATGATAATTCTTTAATTCATACTTGAATTAAATAAAGAAACTATTTTCTTTTTACTGAAAATTAAAGGCGGTGAAAAATTAAGTTAAGAGCTAAACACATAGTTTTAATATTTCTTTTCTCCCTCCTAACTCTAACCGTTCCCGCACAACTGCTCATCGGCAATTCTTATTACAACCAACTTCATAAATACTTACAAAAGGCTGAAGATTCAATTATGGTTGCGATGTATTTTGTGATAATTGATGAGAATGACAGTTCTAATCCGGTTAATGTTTTGGTTGATGATTTGATTGCTGCTGAAAATAGAGGAGTAGATGTAAGAGTGGTATTGGAAGATTCGAAGTTTAAGGCAAGCCGGTTGGCTTATCGGAAGTTGAAAGATAACGGCATAGATGTTTATTTTGATACACCGAAAGAGTTATTGCATGTTAAAGGTGTGGCTATAGATGATAAGTATATTTTTATAGGTAGCGCTAATTGGTCAAGGGCGGCAATTGAAGATAACTATGAAGTTACTTACTTAGAAGAATCACCGGAAGACGCGATAGCTTTTAGGGAATACGTTGAAAGTATTCCAATTGCAGAAGGTGAGTTCTTTTTGCCGGCAAAAGAAGGCGTAGAGCTTTTATCAAGTTTTCTACTTTCTCCTGATTTGGGCCGGCAGCTTTTGAAGGCTCAAGCTTATAAACAGTTGGATCTTTATTTATTATTATGCAAGATGCAAGAAAAAGAAGGTAAAGCTTATTTTGATATAGATTATGATTCTTTAGCTAAGAAAATAGGTTATAAAGCACCTGAAAATTTGCGAAAATACCGCAACGCTCATCATTACTATTATGAAAGAATACATCGGCTGCTCATTCCGCTTAAGAAGCATGGATTAATAGATTACAAAAAAGGAAAAGTAACCTTAAAAGCTAATATTAGTGATAAGCCAGATAAGGCTAAAATAATAATTCCCTATGAGTATTGGCAAGAAGGGTATTCTGATAAACTTTCAATGCGGGCAAAGTATCTGTATTTGATTTGTCTACATGAAGCAGCCCGCTCAACAAGATACCCACTGTGGTTTCGCAGCCAAAAAGATATGTCTAAGCTTTATGGGATAAGTGATACAACCATTTCATTAGGGATGCAGGAATTAGAGGATAAAGGATTAATTGAAATCATTCGCGATCCACCAACACCGCCAGATTTTTCAGATAGAAAGGCGAATGTTTATAAGATGATGTTGTTGGGTAAAGATTAAACTTGGAATAAAAAATTATTTATAATGAATATTTTCTAATGAAAATCTATTTTAAAATTAAAAATAAATTAAGAAGTTTTTATTGGGTAGAGTTAGGTAAAGATCACAGTGTGTATTTTGGAAGTGCAGC
>JAIPHI010000116.1 GCA_021735285.1 Fidelibacterota bacterium
AGAATATAAAAAACAATACCCAAAACCAACACAAGCATGAGGTCAAATCCGATTAAAAATTCTCTTTCTATAAATGGACTTTTCTGTAGGAAATATAGGCATTATTCAGTTAAGTGTCAATAGATTTCTGAGAATTGGATTAAAAAAATATAAGTAAACAAACCGTGCAGGTCTTGGAGACCTAACAGGTTTTATCAGTTCTTGTGCGATGCCCAATATTTTTTGATAAATGTACGTGATAAATCCCGGCTATCTAACCACCAAATTACATAAACTGAAATAATAGAGGAAAGGCCAATGCTACTATTCCCAGCCAGAGAGCAAAGGCAGGCAGAAAGCCGGTTTGCCATTTTTCAATTCTATTAAAATCTACCTTACCCCTGAAAAACTGAATAAAAAGAATTCCCGTCCCAAAAAGATGTATAAAAATTAGAATATTCTCTCCCAGTGCGGCAGTTTTATTAGGACTTATGCCAAAAGACTTAAGGCGCGATATTATAGCAGAAAGGGCTACAATATCTACAGCCAGGGCAGTAACGATTAACGCAAGGCTAATCCAGTCATAAAACCGGGGTGGCTGATTCTCATCCCGGGTAGAAAGAATATAAAAAACAATACCCAAAACCAACACAAGCATGAGGTCAAATCCGATTAAAAATTCTCTTTCTATAAATGGACTTTTCTGTAGAAATACCATTACCCCCAGAAAAATTAGCATTATTAACAAAAAAACGGGAGCGAAGATCCGGGCTAGAATGGGGGCCAGATTTTCCACTACGCTTTTCTTCTCCTCAACCAGGTAGGAAGCAATGACAGGCATGGCAATACAGGCTGGAATTGAGAAATATTCAAGGGCCAGATTCTCTAAATTAATATCGATGGCACCAAAAAGAAGAATTATCATTCCCGTAACAACCATCACACCGCAAACCAACAAAACGGTATAGATAAATAATTCTCCTGTAAAGCGCAGGAAATCCATCCACTCCGGTGATCTTTTCCAATTTTTACCAGTATAGGCCAGCCCGCAAAAAAACCAGAGAAACAGAGGCAGATGTAGAATACTCAAATTAGCAGTATGGAAGGGTTGCTTGAAAGGATATAGATTCATTAGCAATAGGGATATAAGGAAGACTGAAATTATAACAATCATATTTTTTTGGTTAACCTGTTTTTTATAAAAGAGAAAAATTGCAATCAGGGGTAGCACAAGGAAGCTCAAATTTTTCATATAAAATATGGTTTCATGATCAAAAGTATAGCCAAATAGTTTCGGTATTTCAACCAAAAGGGCCGCTACTATAGATAGGGTTATGGCTATGAATAATTCCCTTTTAGATGAGGCCCTTTCTTCGGGCTCTTCGGGCTCGGAGAAAAGAAATTTCCAGAGATTATGAGTATTAACCTTGCGGAATTCTCTGGATAGAGAATGAATCTTTCCCAGACGTTTTACAGCAATGATAAAGGCTTCATCATCGGATAACTCTTTTCCTTTTAATTCGCTTATCTCTTCTCTAAGATGGTCTTCCAGCTCATCCAGATCTTCTTTCCGCATACTTCCTGTTCGTGAAAAATGGTCCCGCCACTCTTTTATGTTTTTTTCTAATTTATCCATAAATGCTCCTTAAGATTATTCGGCCAGTAGCCTACTTTTTAATTGTTATTCCAGGCCTTATTTAAGGTACTGTTCACCAGCTGCCACTGCTTTTTGAGATTCTCCAATTGATGAGCTCCTTTGCTGGTCAGGCTGTAGTATTTTCGTTTTCTTCCACTGGCAGATCTTTCCCAGTAGGAGGAAAGCAATTTTTGTTTTTCCAGGCGATGTAAAACCGGATAAAGCATTCCTTCGGTCCACTGTATCTCCTCTCCGGAAAGTTCCTTCACTTCTTTAATTATGGCGTAGCCGTAACTATCTCCCTCTTCCAGAATAGAAAGTATCATTGGTGTTGCTGAAGCCGCTACTAGTTCTTTTGATAAATCCACTATACCTAAAGCCCCTATGTATAACACTAATATACATAGAATCTCTATGTATGGCAAGTTTTTTTATTCAGGGAGTGAGTTTCTCCTTATGTTTTTTTGCCATAAGGTTTAATATGAAAGGAAGATTACTTTAAAAAGGTATTTGATTGATAATTTTACCCAAAAAATTTTTAAATCTTGTAGAGATGGCAGCCAATATTTCCATTTTTAGCCAATATTCTGGTTTTTATATTGGGCTCAATCAATAATGAACGAGAAGCTAATAACTCCGAAATATCAATTATTAGAGTTGCTATTTGAAAACCTTTCAGGTTTTTAAAACCTGCAAGGTTTTGTAGAAGGGGGTAAATATTAGGCAAGACCTTGCAGGTCTTGGAGACCTACAAGGTCTTCCCGTCATAGCCCCTTGACTTTTATCAATTAATGCAATACATTTGTTGTGCAATTGTAGTACAGAGGTGCAGGATGAAAAATATTACATTAAGAATACCTGAAAAAATGAATAATTATTTAAAAAAAATCTCAAAGAATACCAATATATCAAAGTCGGAAGTAATTAGAAGAGCCTTAGATGAATATATATCAAAAGAGAAATATAGAACAGGCTCTTTTCTGGATCTGGCAAGTGACCTAAAAGGAAGCATCGAGGCTCCCCATGATCTCTCTGTAAATGATAAGCATTTTAAAGGATATGGTGAATAATGGCAGATAAAATCATTCTCGACACCGGACCTTTAGTTGCATTTTTAAACAAGAATGACGATTACCATGATTGGACAGCGCTTCATTTTAATTTGATGGAACCCCCGCTTTTTACATGCGAATCCGTAATATCAGAAGCCTGCTATCTGTTAAATCAATACCATAACGGCCCCACCAAAGTTCTGGAATTAATAAACCGTGATCTTATCGAAATTAAGTTTGATCTAAATAATGAATACAAAGCAATAAAAAAAATGATAGATAAATATGATAATATGCCGATGTCATTTGCTGATTCATGTTTAGTTAGAATGGCCGAAATAATTGATAATTGTAAAGTATTTACTCTAGATACAGATTTTAGGATCTATAGAAAAAATAAAAATGAAGTTATACCGACTATAATGCCTGAAAAATAAACCTTACAGGTTTTGAAAACCTACAAGGTTTTATCAGTTTTATTGCTAATATTCTCAGCTTTCCCAACTTTCATGAAATAAGGAGTAAAAAATTATTTGGCTAAACGCATCTTTAAATATTGCTGCGGATCACAGATCGTGATTTCAGCATTTTTATAATCTTTGACATTCCTGGTAATTAGTATTGATATATCTGCCGCAATTGCAGTATAGTACTGGATAGCATCTTCATAATCTTTGAAATTGGAGTTTAGAGACTGATCTATGATCTTTTCATTAATCGGGGCAATATTAACTAGATTCCGCAGTTTTAATAAATTTTTTAGCGCCAGTTTTTTGGATAATTTTTTTGATAATATATAATGAATATTGGCAAATACAATTGGTGAAGTATAGCCCTTGAGATTATTTTCTTCTATCAAGGAAAAAATTATTGCCGCCTCTTTATAAAAAGGCTCTCGTTTGGCAAGTAAATCTAAAATTACATCGGTATCTATAAAAACTTTTTGCATCAGGAGTATTTTTTAATTATATGTTTTTTATATTCTTCTTTGACATCTATATCTTCCTCCAATTTTAATATGCCGGATAATTCTTTTACAGTTGGAGATAAATCTGTTACTTCCAATGCTTCATCATCGCTCACTAACATTGCAAAATACTTTTGTACCAGAGAAGAGAGACTCTGATTTTTGTACCTTGCATATTTTTTAGCCTCTTTGATTAAGTCTTCTTCAATGCTTAAAGTTAATTTTTTATTCATTTTAACCTCCTAACTTTCTACGTAATAATAATAGCAATTATTTACGTATAAATCAAATGAAATTTAACAATTAAATTGTGATCTAAAAAAACCTCGTAGGTCTTGGAGACCTGCGAGGTTTCGTATTAGAGAAATTAATATTATATAAATTCACAAGGTTTTATCAATTCTACTGCGCTTCCTCCCAGCTTTCTAAACCTTCCCGAAACAAGAAGAACACAATAACCAATCCCACGATCGGATCAGCCTGCCAGAGACCAAATAAATAATTCAATCCCAGACCCAAGAGCAGTGCAGCTGATAGAAAAGCACAGGCAATAGTCTCTTTGGCGTCAGCAACCAGAGCACGACTATTTATTTGTTTACCAACCTTTACTTTTTGATAGGCCAGAAAGGGCATGATTATCAGGGAAACAAAGGCCAGAATAATGCCAGGTAAAGAAGGATCCGGGGGAGTTCCGGATATTAATTTTAAAACAGATTGAACCAATACATAGGTTCCGAGTACGAAGAAGGTTATGGCAACGAATTTCATAGCTCTTTTTTCAATTTTTTCCTCTTCCGAATCAGTCATATTTTCGTGTTGATAGAGACGCCATATCAAAACAAATCCCGATAATGTTTCTACAATACTGTCCATTCCAAAGCCTACCAATGCAATACTACTGGCTATAGTTCCAAATAAAATAGCCACTCCGGCTTCTATAAAATTATAGGAAACCGTAAAGTATTCCAGTCTTAGTCCCTTTTTATATAACTTTTTTGTATCCATTATTTCTCCTTAATTACAGAATAACCCGCTGATTTCCAGCCTGAAATTCCAGAAGAGAGATTGTATACCTGTTGAAATTTCAGTTCTTCCATAATAGCAAGAGCATTTCCACTTCTCCCACCCATTTTACAATAGATCAGATATGTTCTTGATTTATTTAATTCTTCAAGGCTTGCTCGAAAGTCATCATTGTAAAAATTAATATTTATAGCCTTTTCAATATGCCCCTCATTATATTCCGCAGGTGTCCGCACATCTATAATTATGAAATCGTCATTGTCCGCATTCTCCTGAATTAATTGATAGGCTTCGGAAGGAATGATATCTTTAATTATAGTTTCTGCCTTACTATTGGCAGGATTTTGTGAACAGCTATAAACTGCCAGTAAAAGAATGGTTATAAAAACAAGTTTCTGTTTTATTTTAGAATGCAGCATTCCTCAGCCCCTTTCTCAAAGGTTATGAAAAATTCAGCATTTTATCGAGCGTAATCTTGGCAGGCTTGGCGATTTTTTCGGGAACCTCGATTTTATATTGCACCTTTTGCAAGGCTTTCAGCACACTCTCTAATGTTATTTTTTTCATGTTCTGACAAATCCTGGGTGGTCCGGCTGTATAAAATTCTTTATCAGGACTCTCTTTTTTTAATCTGTGTAAAATGCCAGATTCTGTCCCTACAATAATCTTTTTAGCCTCTGTTTCTCGGGCAAATTTTACCATTCCGCCTGTGGACTCAACTCTATCTGCCAGATCAGCAACCTCTGGTCGGCATTCCGGATGGACAATGACCGATGCTTCAGGCATTTTCTGCTTTGATTTTTTTATATCTTCCGGGGTAATGCGATGATGAACGTAGCAAAATCCATCCCAGAGAATCATCTCCTTATCGACAAAGCGTTTTACCCAGAAACCCAGATTCTTGTCGGGTGTAAAGATTATTTTATCAGCATCGATATTTTTTACTACCTGGACAGCATTGGAGGAAGTACAACACACATCGCTGACAGCTTTAACACTGGCAGTTGTATTCACATAGGAGACCACTTTTGCATCGGGATGTTTTTTCTGCATCTCTAATATTTCTTCATCTGAGACCATATTTGCCATAGGACAATCGGCATCTCTTTCAGGTAATAAAACCATCTTTTCCGGAGATAGTATCTTAGCGGTTTCGGCCATGAATTCGACACCGCAGAATACAATAATGTCAGCGTCTGTTTGGGCAGCTTGCTTTGCCAATCCCAGAGAATCGCCTAAAAAATCAGCGATATCCTGGATCTCCGGTCTTTGGTAGTTGTGAACCAGTAGAATCGCATTTTGTTGCTCTTTCAGTTTTAATATTGCATTCTGAATTTCTTTTTGTGAATTATTGGGCATACAATTTACCTCTTTTTTTCTGTTCGATTGAAATAGTGAGGGCTGTCGCCCCATTCATTGTATCCGATTGCCTCTCCGATCGATGTTATACGGGCTTCCAGACAACCTTTACATTTGTCAGAATTTTCATCCAGACAGGGCTTGTTCTCATAGAGTTGATAACCTTCCCTATATTTCGTGTCGGTTATATTTGGCATAATGATGTTTGCACCGGCTTCGAGGCCTTTTTCACGTCCGATAGGGTCGAGAGCCTGGAGGGCTGTTGTGGCTGCAATATTAACATCTTTTAATACAATCCGGGTAATTGCTATCATCTTTAGACTGAGTTCCAGTTGAGATTCTCTAATTGCGTCAAATTCACCCAGGGAATTGGACAGCGGGGTATTCTGATGAGGGATAAATGGCCCCATTCCGATCATATCGATATTTTGGTTCTTCATAAATAAAATATCAGCAGCCAGGTCTTCCATAGCTTGCCCTGGCAAACCGATCATCATCCCTGTTCCAACTTGATAACCACAATTTTTTAGATCCTTGAGCGCCTGAAAACGGGCTTTAAAGTCGTGATCGTTGGGGTGTAATTGTTGATAAAGATCCGAATTACTGGTTTCAATCCGTAAAAGATAGCGATGGGCACCAGCTTCATACCATCTTTTATAGGTTTCTAGGCTTTGTTCACCCAGTGAAAGTGTAATCCCCAATTTCCCATCCGATAAATTCTTTATATCCCTAAGAATAGATTCAATATAAGTAGTAAAAGCCTCATTTTTGATTTCACCACTTTGTAAAACCAGGGAACCATACTCGTTTTCCAGGGCAAATTTTGCTGCTTCCAGGATTTCTTCCCGGCTTATTCTATAGCGCTCCGGCTCTAGATTGTCCTTGCGAATTCCACAATAGTAGCAATTTTTATCACAAATATTACTGAATTCTATAATTCCTCTATAATATACCGTATTCCCAACATACTTTGATTTGATATCATATGCCCTTGCAAGAAGTTCCGGCAAAGCCTTTTTATCGCTTGTTAAGAGCTCGATTATATCCTGCCTGGAAAAATCATCCTTTTCTAAAAGTGAATTAATTGATTGCATTTACTGGCTCCGTTTTTAAAGGCCGACTTTCTTTGATAATTCCTCCTCCAATCACCAGATCATCATTATACAATACCAGTGACTGCCCCGGCGTGACTGCTACCATAGGGTTTTTGAACTCCACTTTTAAACAATCCTCGATCAACCTATAGTTTACATCTACTTCTTGCTGATTTTTTCTGATTTTCGCTTTTGCCCGATATTTTGTATCCCTCCTTATATTTTTAAACATATTGATATTATTGGCTATTAATCCCCGGGCAAATAAGTTTTCCCTCTCTGTGACAATGATTTTATTGTTTTCAGCATCTTTCCCCAGCACATATAGTGGTTCGGAATGACTAATTCCAAGCCCTTTTCTCTGTCCAATTGTATAATGGATCAGGCCCTTATGGGTACCCAGCCTGTTCCCTTCGACATCTACAATTGCTCCGGGCTTGACATTTTTTTCAGCAAACAGAACACTGTAATCTTTTCCTGCAATGAAGTCCTGACTTTCAGCTCTTTCTGCTGATTGTACGTTATATTTTTGGGCTAATTTTCTTACCTCTTGCTTCGTAAGATCACCGAGAGGGAAAAGGATCTCTGCCAGTTTCTGTTGGGGTAATTTATAAAGGAAATAGCTTTGATCCTTTTTCCTATCCCGGGCTTTTTTTAGAATTGGGCGATCACCGGTCCTGTCAATTCGCGCATAATGACCGGTAGCAAAATAATCGAATTCGAGCCCCTGTTCTTGCGCTTTATCAAGTAAAAATCCAAATTTCATAGTCTGGTTACATTTTATACATGGATTCGGTGTGCGACCGGCTAAATATTCCTGCTTGAAATATTTTAGCACATGTTTTTGGTACTCATGTCTTAGATCAATTGTGTGGTAAGGGATTTCGATTTGTATGCAAAGTTTCTCCGCCATTTCTATATCTTCCTGCTCATCGGGACCGTAGCAAGCATGGCTGGTATCCATCTCTATATCGAGATCATTGTTATAGATTTTCATTGTTAAACCAAATACATCATAGCCTTTTTCCTTTAATAAGATTGCAGCCAAAGAGGAGTCCACACCTCCACTCAATCCGATTGCGACCTTTGTATTTTTTACGCTCACTATTTTCCTTTTTTAATATAATAAATCTTAATCATTTCAATAACCTACTAAAATTATAGGAAAAGTCGGATATATGCAATCAATTTTGAAAATATATATTTGTAGAACAACTGTCCTCAGTTGTTTTAGATTCATGAAGCCTGAATGGCTGAGTGAATCTACGATTGCACGGAATAGGAAGACCAACAAGATATATTCGATCATCGTTAAGATTTATCATCTGACAATGGGTGGGAAAAATTTATGCTTCCAATTAAAGGATTACTATTGCGATCGACCCATTGAGGTTCTCCCGCAATAACGCAACTAGGAATAGTTACGCTACAAGTATAAAATTATCCGGTTTTGTAGAACAACTGTCTCCAGTTGTTTTAGATTCTAGAGGCCTAAACGGCTAAGCGAATCTACTGTTGCATTGAATATATAGTCCAACCTAAAGATAGTAGTTAACAGTAAAATTTATAATTTGGCAATATGTTAAAAAAGATT
>JAIPHI010000117.1 GCA_021735285.1 Fidelibacterota bacterium
AAAATGTTCCAGCTTGCTATAGATGAAGAAAAAGCCCGCAAGTATAGAGAATCTTCCCAGCCCCTGGATGAAGAAGTCTGCACAATGTGCGGAAAAATGTGTGCTTTGCGGAAAAGTCGGGATAGATTAAAAAAATAATTGTTTACTCATCCGGAGAATGAATATTTATCAGGTAGATTATAGAATTGAATTTCTGATATAACGGGACATGCTTTTGATTTTTTAATATTTATTCTGATTTGAGATGTTTGAATCTCAGGAAATTTCAATATTCGCTTATAACCGATAGTTGTTCCTTTTGTTATTTCCTGCCACTCATTATTAATCCTGGCTTCTATATTAAATTGTTGTATGCGCTGCCCCAGAGGAATATATTCTTGAAGTAAAATTTTATCGATTTTTTTAGCTCTTTTGAGATTAATATTAATAGATGCCTGCTCTATTTTATCTTCCGCTGCCCAGTAAGTTTGAAAATCAGAATCGACAAGGTTATCAGGACTATATCGACTACTTTTTCCTCTAATATTAGTAGCACTTATCTCATTATTGATCTTAACTGGTTGGGAAAAACATTTTTCTAAAGCACTAGCGAATTTTAGTAAAGTGTCTCTATCATTAGGATGAATTAATCCGCGTTTATCAACTGGTATATTTAATAATAATGATGAATTTCTACCCACGCTATTATAATAGATTTTTAATAGTTCCGGAATAGATTTAACTTTATTATCTTCAGAGGAATGATAAAACCATCCGGGTCGAATGGATACATCCACTTCTGCTGGCACCCAATGATTGCCATTTTTGTGACCAAATTGAAGCTGTTTGTATTGTGGATACCCGGGATACATTTGTTCTCTGTTTAATAGACACCAATTGGTTTTGCCTGCAAATCCTTCTTCATTGCCAACCCAGCGTAGGTCTGGCCCGGCATCACTGAAAATACAGGCTTGGGGTTGGAGTTCCCGGACCATTTGCCAGGTTTTATCCCAGCCGTAATAGGTTTCTCTATCTATTTTACGGGTTTCATTAGCTCCGCCATAATAGCCGTCACCACCATTAGCGCCATCAAACCAAACTTCAAAAAGGGGCCCATATTCAGTCAAAAGTTCCTGCAACTGGTTGCGGTAATAGGTAATATACTTTTGATTACCATATTCCGGATGATGTCTATCCCAGGGGGAAAGATACAAACCCATTTTCAAACCATGTTTCTGGCAGGCTTCGGCAAGTTCGCGCACTACATCACCTTTTCCATCTCTCCAATTACTGCTTTCTACGGAATAATTGGTATAATCGGATGGCCACAAACAAAATCCATCATGATGTTTGGCGGTTAGAATTAAGCCCTTCATTCCTGCTTTTTTAGCTATTTTTACCCATTGTTCACAATCCAGATTTGATGGATTGAATTTGTCCGGATCAGTGGATCCATCTGACCATTCTTTATCAATAAAAGTATTGATTCCAAAATGAATGAAACCATAGAATTCCATTTTGTGATGCTTAATTTGTCTATCTGAAGGTATAGGACCGTAGGGTTTGGGTGGAAAGGTTTGAGAGCAACTTAAAATCAATGATAATAGTATTGTGAGATATAAATATTTCATAGTTTTCCTCATTTTTTTATCCGTGTTCTAATTCAATATATTGATGATAGGTTTTGAATCCATAATGAGTGATCACAATAAAACAGAGCAAAGTTAATACAAAAGATGCTCTGACTCCGGATAGAGGCCCTACTTGCCCAAGATCAATAATTGCTCCCTGCATAGGAGGCATAACTGACCCGCCTAAAATTGCCATAATAAGTCCGGCAGCTCCGATCTTAGCATCTTCTCCCAATCCTTTTAAAGCAATGCCGTAGATTGTAGGAAACATCAGAGACATACAGGCGGAAATACCAACAAGGCAATATAATCCCACTATACCGGGAATAATAATTGTTCCCAGAGTTAAGGTAATAGCGCCTATAGCCAGATTCATTAATAATTTGCCAGGTCGAAAATATTTTAGTAAAAAGGTATTAATAAACCTGCTAACCGTGAAAATTCCCATAGCGACAATATTATATTTCTGTGATAATACTTCAGCTTTTGCCACAGACATTCCAAATTCAGGCGAAGTAAATACCTCTGTACCATAGTGGATAATAAAGGTCCAGCACATTATTTGAGCAGCTACATAGAAAAATTGTGCTATTACTCCGTGGAGATAACGTTGATTGGAAAATAATCGTTTTAAAGTAGGTTTTAAATTAAGATGTTTGTTCTTATCTCCGTGCCCGGGCATTTTAGTAATCGCCACTAAGATTAAAACTGCAATCAAAATAAAAGCCATAAAAACATAGGGAGTTCTTATAACAGCCAGATCGTTGGTAGTTACCTCTTTTAATTTTGCAGAAGCCATTGCGGCTCTTTCTGAGGCAGTAGCCGGATGGAGTTTGGCTAGAATTAATTGTTGGGCGATAAACATACCAGTAAGTGATCCGATGGGGTTAAAAGCCTGGGCAAAATTCAAACGCTGGGTAGAAGTTTCTTCAGGTCCCATTGATAAAATATAGGGATTAGAAGTTGTTTCCAAAAAGGAGAGTCCACAAGTAAGGATAAAATAAGCAATTAAAAATAGGCCGAAAACCTGAATCATACTGGCTGGGATGAATAATAGAGCACCGGTAGCATATAATCCTAAACCTACCAGCAATCCGGATTTGTAAGAAAATTTCTTAATAAACATGGCTGCTGGAAAAGCCATTGCGAAATATCCTCCATAAAAGGCAAATTGTACCAGCGATCCTTGAAAATTACTCATCATTAGAACTCTGGAAAAGGCTTTGACCAGAGGATTGGTGATATCATTAGCAAATCCCCATAAAGCAAAACAACTTGTTACCAGGATAAAAGGTAAAAGATATTTACGAGGTATTACTTTTTTATCACTTTTTATTGTCCCTTGTTTTGAATCTTTATTTGTCATGGTTACTCCGCAATCTTATATGTTTTTAAAACTTATTTCGTTTTTCTGAGAAATTATATTCAACTTTGTCAAATTATAGTAGTAATTATTGCAAATCCAGGCTTGTGAAATTTATTATTAAGCCTTTAAACAAGCAAATTAATTTTCTGCGGAAACAAACTTAATTTTAATTATATTGTTTCTATAAATGTTAATATAGATATAAAAAGTGGAAAAAGAGGATTCATCTCTCCCAAAGATAGTATATACTAGTTTTTAAATTAAGGCCCTAGTTTTATGTAGATTTATATGTTAATTAAAAAAGATAAGCTTGGATTGGTTAATTGAACTTTATATCAGTACAAATCGATTCTAGAAAGCCATTCAACTTGATTTATTTATATTATAGGCTAATATTATCTGAGGATAAATATTAGCAATTATAAGGTGTTTATTGAGGGGGAATAGGTGTGATATGAATTGTTTGAAGTCTAATATCAGAAGTTAGTATTTTTCAAAAATAAACTTTGACTTTGTTTATAAAAAAAATTATATTTTACGGTATTTTAAAATATCAATAAATATTAACTAATCGGAGGAGGGCAAGAATGAAAAATAGATTTACATTAATATTCCTCACAATAAATTTTTTATTTTTTATCCCTTTACTAGGCCAAACCACTGGAAAAGTTTCGGGCAGGATTATTGATGAACAAACAGGAGAACCTTTATATGGTGTTAATGTGGTTATCACTGGTGAACAGCAATTAGGTGCTGCATCTAATCAAGATGGTATTTATTATATTATTAATGTACCCCCGGGAACCTATGAGATGAGAGCATCAATGATAGGCTATAATCCGATTGTTATAAAAAATGTAAATGTCTCCGTCAATAGAACTGCTGAGGTTGATCTCGAAATGTCACAAGCAACATTACAGGGTGAGGAGATTATTATTCAGGCTGAAAAAATCTCAGTAAAAAATGACCAAACCAGTTCGTTTCGTAATGTATCATCAAGCTCGATTGAAAAATTACCAGTAGAAAATTTAGATCAGATTGTAAATATGCAGGCCGGAGTAGTTAATGGTCATTTTAGAGGAGGACGAAATACTGAAGTTAGTTATATGATTGATGGCCTACAGGTAGATGAAGCATTTTATAGTGATGAAGAAAATATAAATAAAGCAATAAATGTTGAAACAGAATCAATCAAAGATGTTGAGATAATAACCGGAACTTTTAATGCTGAGTATGGTCGAGCCATGAGTGGAGTTGTGAATGCAGTTACCAAGGATGGTAGTGAAGATTTTCATGGTTCAGCCTCTATCAGTCTATCCAATTATTTCTCTTCCCATGATAATATTTTCCCGGGTTTATTGTCAAGCTTATCACTCAATACGACTAAGGACTACAAAATGAGTTTAGAAGGTCCGATTATAGGCAATAAACTTACTTATTTTATCAATGGGCGCTTTAGAAATCGCAAAGGTCACTTAAATGGTATTCGCCGCTATAACCCGGCTGATTATAATGATTATTCAGTTAGCAATAGTGACTTATGGCATGTTGAGCAGACAGGAGATAGTGCCTATGTCTCAATGGATAATTCTGAGGATATTAGTTTATTAAGTAAACTGGTTTTCAGACCTAGTAGTGAAATCAAAGTATCCGGATTATTTACTCTCAACGATGAGCAAAGTAGTTCCTATAGCCATTATTGGAAATATAATCCTGATGGTCTGGGTAAGGATTATCACAGTTCCTATCTAGGAGCTATGACTCTCAACCATATGGTTTCTCATTCAATGTTTTATGAATTGAAGGCTTCTTATCTAAAAAATGAATATCAAAGCTATAAATATGAAGATCCTACGGATTCTCGTTACTTACATCCGAGATATAGAGGTCTGGGATATACCGGTTTTGTTACCGGTGGAACAATCGATCCGGATCAAGAGCATGATACTTTTGAAGACCTGACATTAAAATTCGATCTGAATTGGCAAATATCTGTGCATCATGCTCTTAAAACCGGGTTTCAATATATAGACCATAAAATAGATAAGCATCCTGTTAGTGTGATGAATAAATATGAAGGGACTCCAGAAGAATATGAATCTGTAATAGAACCCGAGACCGGTAAGATTGATTGGCCTTATTATGAGCTAGAAATTGAACCTGTAACTGATAAAACAATGGATGTATATACTGCTCACCCGGAGGAATTTGCATGCTATATTCAAGATAAAATAGAATATGAATCAATGGTGATCAATCTGGGTTTACGCTATGATTATTTTGACTCTAAACAAAAATATCCTACAGATCGAAGGAATCCTGATAATGAATTACTATTACCGGATAGCATGATGAGTGAATATAAATTAGCTCCCCCTCAGACTCAGTTAAGTCCCAGGTTCGGACTTGCCTATCAGCTTGGAGAACAAGCATTATTAAGATTTAGTTATGGCCACTTTTTTCAGATGCCACCTATGTATGCTTTATATACTAATAATATTTTTCGAGTTCCTTTAGGGGACTATGAAACCACCATGGGTAATTCACAATTACACGCCCAAAAAACAGTCCAATATGAAATAGGATTATGGCAGGAACTTTTGGAAGGACTTGGTCTTGAGGTAGCCTTATATTATCGAGATATATACGATTTGTTAAGTACAAAAATTATTTCTACTTACAATCAAATTGAATACGGTCTATATACAAACAAAGATTATGGAAACGCCCGCGGTCTTGAAGTGAAATTGGATTTTTTAAGAGGTGGATTCAGTTCTACGTTAAATTATACTCTCTCTTATACAAAAGGGAATGCCGATGACCCCCAGCAGACATTTGACAGAGCCGGAAGTTCAATGGATCCTATTAAGCGCTTTATTCCTTTAAGTTGGGATCAACGGCATACACTTAATATAACTTTGGGATATGCTTATAATGATCTTGGAAGCACATTGACTTTTTATTACAATTCCGGTCAACCTTATACATTTTCTCCTCTGGAGGAAAGCCGTTTATATAATGTGAATCTATATATGAATAATGATTATACACCCTCAGGCTATAAATTTGATTTTACAGGTTTTTATAGGTTGAAACTATTTGGCAGCTATCAGGCAAAATTAAGTTTAACAATTTATAATCTATTGGATCGATTAAATCCTGTTTGGGTCTATGATGATACAGGACAACCTTATACAACAATCATTCGTGATGGTGATCGTGCATCACACCATAGTGATTTTAATGAATATAAAGATCGGGTGCAAAATCCAACTGCCTATTCAACGCCGCGTGAAATTAAAATTGGATTGGGAATTGAATTTTAAGTGATTTTATATAATAGAGAGGAATAAAATGAGAAATAAAAAGTTTATATCTAGTGTTATTATAATTTTGATAAATTGTGTGATCCTTTTTTCCCAGGGTAGATTATATGAAGGTCCTGAGGATCCTGCTGGAGATAAGACAGCGATCAGAGAAGGATATTTAAATGGTAATCGCGTCCTTTTATATTTTGACAATAATGGTACTATTGGAGATATGGATAAAGTCAGAGGTTCAAAATGGCCTAATAGTTATGAAGGCCTCCAGATGATAGATCAGATCAATTTGATCATTGGTGCTGAAGTTTATGTTTATCAGGATTCGATCCCTATAACAAATAAGGCTGAGATAGCTTCTTTACCTGGTAGTGAAATTGATACAATATACTATATCCAGAAAACAGGTAATATGCTACATGGCGATAAGAATTATTATGAAACCGTAGATTGGGGTTTTTATCCGGTACCAGGATATTGTAATCCTTCTCAGGATTATGCAGCTATGAGTAATAAGCCTGATTCCTGGCCTATCGAAGGTTGGCCATCAACAGGTTATGATAAAAAATGGATAGGTGAATGGAATGGCCGTTTTGGGAGAGGAGTAAAATATGCTGATCTTGAGACTTTTTGTGTATATAATGATGCTCAGGACCTTGAGTATATTATCCAAAGAAATGATCCTGAAGAGAAATTGAGAAAAAATGTGGAACGTTATTACCCTCGACCCGGAATTAAGATAGGGACCTATCCAAGTGGGCAGGAGTATGAAGTTACAACCCAGAAGGGCTATCCCTGGGGCGGATTAGGCTTGAGAGTTGAACAGCGAGGATATCAGTGGAATAATCCGGAAGCCAAAGATATTATATTTTTTGAATACAATATTACGAATATATCAGAATATGATCTAATCGAGTGTGGATTCGGTTATAGAATGGACCTTGCTGTTGGAGGTGAGCATGGTCCGGATGATGATAAGGGCTATTTTAATGATGATCGCGATATGGCTTATGCCTGGGATTGGGATGGGGTCGGAGTGGGTGGCTTTACTCCTGGTACAATTGGCCTGGCTTATTTAGAAAGTCCGGGAAAGCCCTATGATGGAATAGATAATGATGAGGATGGTTTATTAGATGAAATGCGAGATAATCCTGCTGGCGAAATCATTGGTGCCTATGATGGAATTCACGATCTTGATAAGTTTCTGGCTGCCTATGCTTTGCAAGAATCTGACCTAAAAGAGCACTATGAAGGAGATGAAGATCAGGATTGGACAGATGGTGTGGATTTAAATGAAGACGGCAATTATTCCTATTTTGATGAAGAGAAACAAATGTGGTTTATGGACGAGGGTGAGTACGCTGGTGATGATGTGGGATTGGATGGTGTCGGCCCTTCGGACCTGAATTATGATGGTCCGGATGAAGGTGAATGTGACCATAGACCTAATTATAGAGAGGGTATTGGCTGTGAACCTAATTTTGCAATTACCGATGTAAGTGAATCGGACATGCTGGGTTTAACTACTTTTAGAATGGATGATATTGGCCCTTATAATTCCGGAGAATTGCATGCATATAGTGATAAAAGCGTCTGGAATTATATGTCTTCCCATCAATTTGAAGATTTCGAATTTGAAGATCCAGTTACCTTGTATTTTACTTTTGCATCGAGTGAGTTCCCCCTTTATAAAGGTCGGACTGAGAGAATTTCAATGGCGATGGTGCATGCTTACGAGAGCCTGCAGGATCTTGATTCCGATAACCATTATGCTAACAATCTATTTAATTTGAAGAAGACTGCTCAGATTATTTATGAAACTGATTATAGATTTGCTCAGCCTCCGGAAATGCCAACCCTGACTGCTAAAACGGGAGATGGAAAAGTTTATCTATCATGGGATAATGTTGCTGATCAGAAAACACGAGAACCGTTTTTAAACAATATTAATGATTTTGAAGGTTATAAACTCTACCGCTCCACAGATAAATTAATGACAGACGCTGAAGTCATAACTGATGGTAAAGGAACACCAAAATTTAAGAAACCAATTTATCAATGTGATTTGATTGATTATAAAAAAGGTTATGCCGATTATGGAATGGTTTCCGGAACTCAGTTCTATTTAGGAGATGATACAGGGATTAAGCATTATTTTGTTGATGAAGATGTCAGCAATGGCCGCACCTATTACTATGCTCTGGTGGCCTACGACTATGGTGATCCGGATATCGTAGAAGGTGGATTATCACCGACTGAGAATAATATCGTTATTGAATTAGATGAATCGGAAGAGGTGATCAGAACTGGTAAAAATGTTCAGATCGTGACGCCGGGTACACATGCATCTGGTTATGAAGAGCCG
>JAIPHI010000002.1 GCA_021735285.1 Fidelibacterota bacterium
CCTGCCCCAGAACTTCGCCATTGAAAAGATTTTCAAATCGAGCCAGAGATTTTTCTTTATCCTGCTCTGACATATCGTGCAGAGAAGCCACAAAATCGAAATATTCTTCCGGTGTCAGAAAATCGATCAAAAAGCCCTCATCCAGATAAGAGCCGGTGTATTCCTTCCAGTCTTCATTTTTAGATACATCGATCTTTCCGGATAAAACTCTGCCATCATTAGCCTGAATGAGATCGAGACACAGACGGAGAAAGGTGGTTTTACCAGCACCATTGTTGCCGACCAGACCGAATATATCGGATTCTTTGATTTTTAGATCAAGTATATTGAGTTTGAAACTTCCATATTGCTTCTTTAAATCTTCCGTTTGAATATGCATTTATTTGTCTCCTCTATATTATATCGGCTATCGTAATTCTTCTAAAATTTTATATTTACGCTCCTGATATTTATTATTAATTATATCGAGCCACTTGTCAGATAGAAATATTCCCGTAACTCCAAGTAATCCATTAATTATATAGGCAATCTGAGGACTATCTTGAAATAATAAAAAAATTATGAGAGGGGGAATAAAAATAATTAAAATTGATAGATAATGGAGAATTGTTTCACCCTGTCTATTCATAAATATAGTTTGATTAACATCTATTTTTTTGATACTAAAAATTGCGAATAAGGTTAATGCAAAAGAAGAGTAACCAATATTATAAAATAATGCTGAAATAACAGGCAAAAGTAAACCATTATAAAATACTGATAAGCTAAAAAATAAAATATAAATAGGAATAGTCAATATAATTACTGCAGTGATTCGTCCTAAAATATATTTTTTAAAAACAATTTTACCACTTTGAATGAAATCCACCTGTTCACTATCCAAGGCAAAGAAAAAATTCAAATGCTGATAAATGAAGATTCCGGATAATAAATATATAAAAAATAATTTCATGATACTTCCTTCTAAACTGCCATCATTAATCAAATCCGGAAACACAAAGATCCCTAAAATGAGTGCCATACTCATAGTAAAAATGTACGAATGCTTACCTCTTTTGGTTCTAAATATTTGCTTGAGGTTAAATTTAACAAATCTATTATCGGCTATAAACTTATCAGCTACATCATAAATAGCATTATTTTTTATCTTCCCTGCTTCGGTTTGGATTTTATCAATGTAAAATTCACTTATAAGCATTTTGCAATTCACATAATAGAGCATGATAAAAATTGACAAAGAAAGAAGAATTGATAAATTATTATAAAGAAATGAACTGAATATTTGAGAAGATAAATTATTTATATTAAACAATCCAAAGTGACCGGATACAATTGAAGAAACCAATAATAAAATAATTATTCCAGCAATTTTCGCACTTTTCTGAAAAGCAAGTTTGATAGTTTGAATTAATAGGTTGATAGAAAATATCAGCAGGTAAAGATTTAATAACCAAATTATCGCCCTGCCAATTGAGTGAGTAGTAGTAACCGAAATAAAAGTAAAAGGTGTAAATAGAGCGATTATAATCAGACTTTTTAGACCAAAGATAGTTCTAAATAAGAGTATATGGGTGATTTTTGCTTTTCTAATATTAAGATTTAAATATTGTTTTATACTGTCAAAAGGGATCTTCTGGAAAATTAAACCAGAAATAAAAAACATAATAAAAACATAAAGAAGAAAGGAATTTAGTGTCTCAACCGGAGTTTGATTCGGTGCTATTTCCTTTAAAAAATAATTCATCTGGAAAGACATAAGTACCAAATAAGGAACGAATAAGGCCATTAATATTTTACCAATTAACCCTGATGCGAATTGTTTGCTGCGGAAGAATTGTTTGAAATTATTTGAGAGATAGTTTTGTAATATATCCATAATATCTCCTTAATCTCCAAAAATAACGTTAAAATTTTCTATTTATTACTGCCGGTAAAAATTAATACAGTATTAATATATTAAAGTAGATATAATTTCTCAAATAATTTTTACAATTTACTAATAATTCTATGCCGAAAATAAATTATGAGGTTGCTCCTTGGTCTCTCACACATTACGGTATTTCTTACTAAAGGGCTCAGATATCAGACCCTGGTCAAGAACTTCTTTAACTTCCCTAATACCATCAGGAACGGTGTGAGTCACTTTAAAGCCTAATTCGTTTTTAATGTGGGAAAAATCGACGCGATAATCACGGGGATCTTCTTCTTTTTTAACGTATTTTATTTTTGCAGCGGGGAAATATTCTAAAAGTTCATCCACTATCATTTTTTTCTGGTAATTCTCAGCGGTAGAGCCGACGCCAAAAACTTGATGAGCGACTATCTTTTTGTCTGCTTGTAAAGTCATCAATATTGCCCTTGATATATCAAAGACATGACAATAGGGGCGCCAAAATTGCTCACCATAGATTACCAGTTCTCTACCGGATTGTAGTTGCCGGGTAAAATCATTGACAGTCAGATCAAAACGTGGTCGGGAGGAGAGGCCATAGACTGTGGCAAAACGCAATGAAACCGGAGTTAAATCATCTGACTTTTCACTTGCCAGGATGTATTTTTCGAATTTTACCTTTAATTCAGCATACAATGAAACTGGCCGCAGAGGCGATTCTTCCGAGACAAAATTATTTTCTCCCGCATCCATTTTGCCATAGTTACTGCAAGTCGATGCGAATACAAATCTATCTACATCAGATTCTTTAGCCATTTTGAATAAATTGTTCGAAGCCTTCCAGTTAACTTCCCTTGCTTTATCAGGTTCTGTTGCACAGGCGGGATCCCCGACAATTGCAGCTAAATGAACAACATGATCGACATTTTTTAAGACCTTATCTAAAATTTGATTATCCCGGATATCTCCATATAGAAATTCGAAATTAGGATTATTATAAATACCCAAAAGCGATTCTCCACCGAATTGCAGATTGTCAATGCCTTTAACTTTATAACCTTTATTTAATAATAATCTCATCAGAACCGATCCAATGTATCCGGCGCATCCGGTAACTAAAACTTTTTCCAAATCTATTTACTCCATTTGTATTTTTGTCATAATTTAAATAGGAGGATTTGCATTGACACAGTCAATGCACACCAAAATTTAACAAATTCTCCAACGGAGAATAATAACCTAGCCCAGGGTAACACCCTGGGTATTAAAAAAATTTAGCATTTATAACCCTGAAGGGGTTAAATAAATAATATCAATAAATAGGCTCATTATTACTTATTTTAAACCTGTCAATTAATGTGCTTATAAGATCTTTTATTGGCACATCTTCCTGATCACCGGACTTCATATCCTTCAATGCGACTACGTTCCGCTCTAATTCCTGATCACCGATGATTATGACTTTATCAGCATTATCCTTATTAGCATAACGCATTTGAGCCCGTATTGATCTCTGAAGGAGATCCATTTCCGCATTTATGCCCTTATTACGCAATTTAGTCACTATCTCAAAGCCTTTATCCCGGGCTCTCTCTCCCATAGTTATACAAAAAACTAGGGGCCTCTCGACTACTTCCAGCTGATCTTCTTCATCTAAAGCCAAAATCAGTCTCTCCATACCGCAGGCTACACCTACTGCCGGAATTTCTGGTCCACCTAAATCTTCGACAAGATGATCATAACGTCCGCCGCCACAGATAGCATCCTGCGAGCCAAGTAGTGAACTTGTGATTTCAAAAGTTGTTCTGGTATAATAATCCAAGCCCCGGACAAGTTTTTTATCCACTGTAAAAGGTGTATTGGTCTCTTTGAGTAATTTCTTTACTGTTTCAAAGTGTTTTTTATCTTCATCTGAAATATTATCAGTGATCAAAGGAGCATGCTGATCAAGAATCTCCTGGCAGGTCTCATTTTTACAATCAAATATTCGCAAGATATTTTGCTGGAATCTTTTCTGGCAGGTCTCGCATAGTTGATCCTTATATGCACTCAATTCATCTCTTAATTGGACAAGATATTTTTTACGGCTTTGCAAACTTCCTATGGAATTGATCTTAATTTCAATTTCCTTTAATCCCAATTTACTAAATATCCTGTACATGGTTTGAATGACTTCGGCATCAGCAACAGCTAGGTCAGTACCAATTAATTCAAAACCGAATTGATGAAACTGACGGAAACGACCTTTCTGCGGTTTTTCCTGGCGAAAAGCCGGTCCAAAATAATACCATTTTTCGATTGGTGAATTTTGAAAGGTGCTATCCTGAATATAAGCCCTGATAACTGGTGCAGTCAGCTCCGGCCGGAGAGTAATACTATTTTCACCCTTATCGAGAAAGGTGTACATTTCTTTGGAAACTACATCGGTTTCTTCACCAATACTTCTGGTGAATAGCTGTGTATCTTCAAAAATGGGAGTCCGCACTTCTTTATAATTATTATGGGCTAATTCCTCCTTTATTACTTCCTCGACACGTTGCCATTTTACACATTCTTGCGGAAGCAAATCCTGAGTCCCTTTAATCCGTCTATATTCCATGGGTAGAGTTCCTGTTTATTTTTCTTTTGTTATGTTGTCTATGATCTCCCGTGCCTTTTCAACCTGGTCGTCGGGTACAAAGATAGCAGAATGAGAGCCAGGTAGATTGGCCGGTTCGGCTAAAAAACCTTCATGGAAAAAATCTGATTTGATTATAGAGGGTATCTCATTATTTTCCAGGGCTTCTTTGATCATCTCTGCTGTCAAATCAGACTCCATATTCTCTATCAAAACAAATTTATGTTCTAACTCTTCATCAAGCTCCTCGACTAATTCAGTTTCACAGTCAGGACATTTCTTAATTCCTTCCTTAAATTCATATCTGCATTGGGGGCAATATGGCATTTTATTCTCCTTTTATTAAATACTTTATTATCTTTACGTAAAAAGTGATTGTAAATAGCAATTAGAATTTAACTCTAAAGTGATAATAATATCAATTAATGTTTTGTTGATAATTATGAGATGATTGTGCGAATAACTGTTTTCCTATTGGGCTTGCTTGATTTAACGAAGACTTTTCCATTGTGATATTTTTCTATTATTCGTTTTGTTAAGCTCAGACCCAGACCCCAACCTCTTCTTTTACTGCTAAACCCAGGCCGGAAGATATTTTTCCAATTTTTCTTTGCTATACCTTTACCATTATCAATAATATCTATTATAACTTTTTCATCTTTCCCGCTTGCTTTTACTTTTACAAAAGCTTCACCATCTTTTGAAGCGTCGATCGAGTTCTTGACCATATTCTCAATAGCCCATGAAAAAAGGTCCCCATTGATTTCTACTTCCAGGTCTTCATCTACATCATAGGTGAGATCAACCGAATGACCGAGTTGAGGTAACCGTTTTCTATAATAGTCTATAGCGCTTTTGATAATTGGTCTTAATGCTGATCTTTCCAATTTTGGTGTGGAGCCTATTTTTGAAAAGCGGTTAGCAATTTTTTTTAAGCGATTTAGGTCCTTTGTTATCTCGTCTATATATTCTTTGTTATCGAGCTCCTCTTTGATCACTTCTGTCCATCCCATTAGAGAAGATAAGGGTGTACCCAATTGGTGAGCGGTCTCTTTAGCCATTCCCACCCATATAGATTGTTTCTCACTACTTCTAATGAAATGGAAACCTAAATAACCAAGAAATATAAACAATGTAACCATAATGATTTCGATATAGGGAAGAAGTTCTAAGCGGCGAATTAATTTCGTATCTCCGTAATGGATATACCCCAGATTGGTATTATCGTATTCCAGGGGGATCGGATCATTGGCCTTGTCCATTTGTGACATAAGTTCTATGATCTCCGTAGTATCGACTTGACCGGCTTCGTTCTGTTCTACATCTATCCGGATCCAATTAACAGGAAGGGAATGTTCCTTTTTGGAAATGATCATTGGCACGGACATCTTTTTTACAATCTCCTCAAAAATAAAACTAAAATCACCGGTTTCATATTCAGTCGTTGCTTTGACAAAGGTCTCTGCATAAAAGTTTACCAGTTTAGTTGATTCTTCTCGCAGTTGATTAACCAGTCTTTGAGTATATATAATTGTTGATATGATAATGATGATTGCCAGAAATATCAAACCTCTTTTTATTAGAGCAGAATGTTTATAGGCTTTTATGTCCAAATCTTAGATCTCCTGTTTTTGTTTAGAGTATAATAGGGAATAAAGTGCTGGCTTGTATTCTAAAAATTATAAACTATCAGAGATATCCTCCCTACCTAGATAAAATACTTGTCAATTCAAGCAATGTTTAAGATACACATATTATTTAAAAAAACCTAATATTCAATCCGTATGGTTGCAACTGCTAAAATAAAAAAAGGGGACTTACGTCCCCTCTATGAATATGACGTCGATCTCCTTATTGCTGCCAGGAATTTGGGTCCGGACTTGCTACATGAGACAGATTTTGGTTGGTTCGATAAACTTTATTTTCGTCTTTGAATCTGAGATAGCCCTGAGACCAGGAAGATGTCGAGCGCCCAAGATAGAAAGATTTAAGGACGTTTTCGCCCTTTTTTAGCTGTACAAAGGTTGCATTTTCACCTACATTATAAGTTTCATGATTATCCGGCTTTTCTGTTGCTATACCAGTTTGCTCTAATTCCAATAGACCGGAAATCAGTTGGTTAACCTTATTTTCATTAATATCTCCGGTATCAGGTTCTACAGGTGTCCATGTAGAATCATTTAACTGACTAAAACTAACTGTGTCTTTGTTGGACATAATTGTTATACCGTTAATATCTTTCTTGTTTAGATCAAAAACCAGTTCGGTTTTCTGTTGATAACGCCTGTTTTTCAAAATTGAAATCAATAGTAAAATTAAGGCTACAACTAAAATCAGTATATATTTCATCCAGGGGTTTTTTTGCTTAGCCATAGATCTCCTCCAATAATTTTTGCTCATCTTTTCTTTTTTTCATATGATAAACACCGAGCAGGATGACCAGAACTGCTGGCAACAATATATTTAGCCATTTCCACATCTTTTTTTGTCCGGCGGATAGATCGTCAAGAGGACTGGCGGAAATTTCTCTGGACCTAATTTTCATCAACTCTGTTTCTCCCATTAAATAGTCAATACCATTCAGGATGAATTTCCGATCTTCTTCTATACCACCGCCTCGATCATCGTTGAAAAATTTATTATCAGTAATAACAAGCATTTCAACATTTGGATTATTTTTCATAAAGTCTTCTTTCTCTGCATATTTGAGACTGTCTGAGAAATAACTTGTAGCTGGTCCCTGTCGGAAACCGGATATAACAGTGGAATTCAGAGGGAAGGAGGTCATGGCGGGATTGGAAGAACCGGCTTCTTCCAGATTAGGTTGCAGATTATAGCCCATCCCTGTGGCTGGCATCTGACCGCTTTGCATCATCATCCTGCGATTGGGACGTAATCGTTGAGCTTGAATAGACCCTGTATTAGAGGAAGTTCGTAATAATGGTACAAAGTTGACTGTAGTATCCTTGGCACTTAATTCATGAGTAAAAAATACTCTAACCTGCTCCAGGTCCTGAACAATCGGATTGCTTTTATTCATATTATTGATAATAATAAAAGGTGGATATTTAATTGCATTTGAGAAACTGAACATGCCCCGTTTTTGTCGGATCTGGATGCGACCGCAATTTTTATCAATTAACAGATCTCGGCCGATCGTTAAACCATAGTGTTCTAAAAGATCATAAATATTGCTTTTGATCAAACGGCCTTGTCCTTGGTTTAATTGGTCGATTGTCCTACCCTGGCCAATAAAGAGTTTACCGCCCCGCATTAGATACTGGTCAAGATTGTATAATTTTTCAGTGCTAAGAGAATCTTCTATGCCATTGATCAAGAGTGTATTAATATTACCGGGCACTTTTTTGTCGAGAGAGACGCGCCTGACACGATAAGTTTGGCGCAAAAATTGACTTAGGTTACTTACTGAGATATTGATCTTATTGGAAGATTGAACAACACCAATTGTCTTCATCTGTTTATCAGCCAATTTTTTAATAGCTGTCGTAATGTCATATTCCAGACCTTTTGTACTTTTGATCACAGGAATGGTTTCATTCTTGTCATTATATAAAAGTGCCATTCCCATATACACATTTTTAACCTGCATTTCATCATTCTCAACAACCTGCATTTGTACCGGGGAGATACGATAACTACGAGCCTGTTGTTTTGTTTCCTGGTCGGTAGGATTGATAAATTCAAATTGGAATTTACCCTTGGAATAGGCCTGATATTCCTCTAATAAATCCTGCAGATAGCGCTTTGTATTACCGTATTGTCCTGGGAGATTCTCAGAAAAGAAGACCTTGGCAACCATCCTATCGTCAATTTTGTTGAGAATTGTTTTACTGGATTCGGATAGAGAATAAATATTATTCTTCGTCAGATCGATTCTAAAAAATATTGATCTGAGAGCAACATTTAGAATAATTGCTATTACCGCCACCAGTGCAATATATATAATAAATTGTTTCTTGTTTTTTATTGTGTCCATTATTTTACCTCCATTTTCTCATTTCCAGAACTCGAATACTCAGAAGTAAAAAGAAAGTGATAATCGATGCGAAATAGATTATATTTCGAGAATCTATCACTCCTCTGGAGATACTTTCAAAATGATAACCGGTGCTCATGTATTGAAAAATAGTGCTTAAAAATCCCGGTACAAACATCAAAATTTTATCAAGAATGAAAAATATGGCAATAATTAAAAAACTAACAATAAAGGCCACTATTTGATTGTCCGTAATAGAACTGGCAAACAAACCAATAGCAGAGTAAACGCCACCAAGCAATAATAAGCCAATATAACCACACAGCAGGGCGCCAATATCTACATTATTACCGATTATCAATACTGTAAAAAATTGGGTAAAAGTAAACAATAGAGCTATTCCGATCAAAGCCATACTGGCTAAAAATTTACCAACCACAATATCAGCATCGGAAACCGGTAAAGTAGTTAGAAATTCCATTGTTCCATCATTCTTTTCTTCTGCAATCAGGTTCATAGTAAGGGCCGGGATAAAGGCCAAATATATAATGGGAATCACACTAAATAATTGCCTTAGATCGGATTGATTGATAAGAAAGAAAGTATTCATTGAAAACCATCCGGCGAGAAGAAGAAAAACGATCAATGTGATATATGCTACGGCACTGTTAAAAAAAGATGAAAATTCCTTTTTATAAATTAAACCTATGTTAGTTTTCATTGGAACCTCCTTGTTCAACAGTTAGTTTTCTGAATACATCTTCAAGACTTGTTCTTGATCGGCTCATTTCCAGGATTTTCCATTCATTATTAACAGCAAATTCAAAAATTTCCTCCCTGGGATCGATTGTATTGGGATATTCCAATTTTAATTTTGCACCTTCCTTACTATCATCAATTTCTACAATTTTGATCTTATTATCGATTTCAGAAATGCTTTCCAGCTTTTTTTCATCTGCATTTTTGAGCTCCATCTCAAGTAGTGTATCACCTCTGAATTTTGCCATTAGTTCATCCAGGGTTCCATCGGCTGCAATTTTACCTTCATTAATGATCACCATCCTATCTGCTGTAGCCTGAATTTCCTGTAAAATATGGCTGGAAATCAAAACTGTTTTCTTTTTACCGAGAGTTTTGATCAATTCGCGAATTTCAGCGATCTGATTGGGATCGAGTCCGGAAGTAGGTTCATCCAGTATTAAGATACTGGGATCATGAATAATAGCCTGAGCTAAACCGACTCTCTGTTTGTAACCCTTGGAAAGGACACCAATCTCCCGGTGGATAACCCTCTTTAAACCACATACCTCAATAACTTCCTTGATGCGATCTTTAATAAGATTATCATCAATTTTTCGCATTTTGGCTACGAATTTCAAAAAATCATAGACTATCATATCCTCATACAGAGGATTGTGTTCGGGCAAATATCCGAGATTATTCCGGATTTCAAAGGAGTCTTCGATGACATTATAATCATCGACAAAAATATTACCTTCGCTAGGTGCCAAATAGGATGTCATTATCTGCATAGTCGTAGTTTTTCCAGCCCCATTTGGCCCTAAAAAGCCAAGAATCTCTCCATCCTGCACTTGAAAATTGATTTGATCCAATGCCCGAAACGAACCATAATACTTTGTTAAATTTTCAATTCGTATCATAGACACTCTCCAAATTTCATTATTATTTTAACATTTACAATTCAAATAAAACTAGATTATTTCTCATATATATCAATTTATAAATGTGGACTGAGAAGTATTTCATCACTATGGAATATACTTATTTAAATCTATTCGACAATTTCCTTAGATTATGCAGTAATTTCCCCTACCTACTTTTTACATTATTTTAATTAGATGGTCATCATATTAAGAGTACTAATTCATAGTTTATATTAAAATTACAGCTCGTTAATATACAAAAAAATTAATAAAATGTTCCAGAAAAAAAATTAATTTGTTTTTATAGTAAAAGCTGCATCCAATGGGGGGCGAATTTTTAAATTCAGATCTGAATTTGCTGATTCTAAAACTTAAATTTTATCTAATTTATTATTTTCCCTTATCAAGCTCTGTCTTCGGTTGTTTAGCAAACCATTTAAAAATGATAGCTCCCGTTATAATCAAAAATAGTGATGAGAATTGATAATTAGTTAGCCCCAAAAAGCCTTCCGGGTTAATCCTGATAAATTCGATAAGAAAGCGTTCCGTACCAGTGATAATAAAATACAAAGCAAAAGTGGACCAGCGATATTTTAATTTTGGACGAATATATTTGATGAGAATGAATGCCATTATAAAATTAAAACCCATTTCATATAACTGAGTGGGATGCACAGGCATAGGATGATTGGCTGAATATTCGATTAAACCTTCCTGGATTTGATGATGAAAAGCATTACTGCCTCTGGGGAATGTCACACCTAAAAAACTATTAGTACAAACACCATGACAACAACCGGCAAAGAAACATCCGATTCTGCCTATTCCGTGTCCAATCAAAAGAAGAGGAGCAATTATATCAGCATACATTCCCAGCGGTTTTCTCTTTTTTAGAAGAAATAAAATTACAGCAATGGTGCCTCCGATTAATCCGCCATGAAAAACCAAACCGGAACCGGAAAAGATCATCCCCAAAGGGTCCTGTAGAGTCCGTGAAAAATGCTCAAATAAATAAAATAACCGTCCTCCGACAATACCTCCGATTGCAGCCCAGAAAACAATATCCGCCGCAATAATAGGATCCTGTTTCCGTCTTTTAACTTCCCATTGCAAAATAAAGTAACAGGTTAAAAAAGCAACGGCCATCATAAATCCATAAGTGCGGATAGTGAGATCACCAATGATCGGTAGATTTTCGAATTTGAATAATGTTGGATGCATATTTAATCCTTAAAAGAGTTTACTGTTAAAATATCTTCTAGGGAGCGTTTGGGAACGTGTAATTTACCCTGTTCGTCCTGCCAGTATTTAATATCATCTTCATAAGGTTCTACTACTGGCTTTTCAGCAGGATAACCAATTGCAATTACCGAATCGATCTTATATTTATCCGGAACATTAAACTTAGTTCTAAATTGCTCTCTATCAACTGAAAGTAGCCAGCACGTGCCTATCCCATATGCCCAGGCTGCAATAATAAAATTTTCAATCGCAGCGCCTGTTTCATAAGCAGGTTTGATCTGTTTTTTTTCTTGATTTAAAAGCACTGTTAAATATGCGGTGGGTCGCTGATCCGGTTGGGGATCCCCAGCGGGTTGAATATATGCGGCCCATTGTAGTAGAGGGAAAATTTGATCACACTTATCATTGTCATCAACATAGAAGTATTCCAGAGGTTGGAGATTAGCTGCTGAGGGTGATAAGCGGGCCGTATCAATACAAGCCCGAATAATCTCCCGGGGTAGTTCTTTCTGTGAAAATTGTCTAATAGATCTTCTTGTCTTTAATAATTCTATGACTTCTTTGCCATTCATGTCAAGACTCCTTTTATTGGATATCTATATTTGCTGATAATGGTAGATGGGTTGAGATTTTTCTTGTTAATTCTGTATGAAGGATTTTACCTTCTAAAATTTTTATATTTTTGCTAAAAAACAGGTGATCGTATCTTTGTTCCGGATTTTTAGCCGGGAAGGAATACTTTAATTCGCTATGATCAAAAATGGAGTAATAGCTTTTGTTTAAATCCAAAATTTCCCTGTTATCGACTTGTGCCGGGACTGTTGCGGCTATGATGACATGTTGCTTATTAAGTCCTCTTTCGGAAATAAAATTTTCTAATTCCGTTAACCTGATTTTGAAATTATCTTTTTTAAGTGAAGTGGTCAATACATGCAGCTCGATTCCTTCGTAACCGAGGGCTACATATAGAAAGGCATTTTGGTCCTTATTACGCTCTCTGAATAGAACATTTTGGGCAAATTCTATAGGGAACCTTGTGTAAATAGCATTACCTGACCAGCCATCTCCAATTTGAAAGGCTTCACCCCAACTATGTTGCATTTTAAGTGTTTCCCTCAATTTTCTAGGCTGATTTATATAACCGGACCTTTTAACACCGTTATCGATTGAATTGATACAGAGTATATCCGGTTGCTCTTGTTGGATCAATTCGTTGATATAGCCCAAATTTGATTTATTCTGGGGAGTAAGACCATGGTTAATATTGTATTGCATAACACGAATATGGCCGGGATAAAGAATAACTCTTTTTTGCTCCCTTCGGTCTTCACGCATCCCCAGGTAAAGACCTATTCCAATGCTGACAATAAATAATATTATAAGAGTAAATGTAAGGACAATAGTTCTTTTTTTCACAATTATCTCCATTCAGACTATATTAATTATCCGGACTTATATTTTATTCAATAATTGTATTAAGGGCAAACTTCTATCATTTATATCTTTTTAAAATCACTCAACCCGTTTTTAATTTATATGAACCCAGATCAGTCTCAATACAGCAGCAATAATAAATTTTTAAGCTATGAAAGTATTCCGTAAAATAGCTTTATCTATGAAATTTTCACCCATACATTACGGGTTCTGGGGCCATCAAACTCACAGAAGAATATCCCTTGCCAGGTACCTAATTGAAGACTACCATTATCAAGAATTACCTGAACAGTATTACCTACAAGTGAAGATTTTATATGCGAATCCGAGTTGCCTTCGGCATGGGAATAATTTTCATTTTTTGGAACCATTTTTTTAAGTTTTCTTTCTATGTCTGAGGCCACACTGGGATCAGCACTTTCGTTGATGGTGATAGCTCCCGTTGTATGAGGGCAGTAAACAGTACATACACCGTCTTTTACACCGCTATCTTTTACTGCTGATTGTACTCTTCTGGTTATATCGATCAATTCATTTCTAGTAGTTGTACTTATTGAAAATTTTTCCATAATACCTCCCATATTATATTTTTTTATAAAATCTTATCTCATGAATTAAATCATAAAAATATTAGGTCTTCCTTTTCTTCTTCTTGGCTGAGGGGAATAAAACATTATTAAGAATTAATCTATAACCGGGTGAATGTTTATGAAGCTCCAAGCGTGTTTTTGGATCGCCAACATAATGTTTGTAATCCTCAGGATCATGCCCTCCCAGAAATGTAAATGTTCCCTGGCCTTGATTGCCATGCAGATATTTAACCTGCTTACCATCTTTTACCTCTCCGAGAACAACCACTGATTCTTTGATCTTACTGCGTAAAAAGCCGGTTGTTTGCCCCATAAAACCTTTCACAATATTCTGATGATTTTGTGTTAACATAGTGGGCACTGGGTCATATTTTGCAGAAAATTGAAACAAATTAAAATAATCCGCCATTGCTCCTCGGGCAACCGGATTATTACTGGGGGGATAATCTATATCTGAAAATTCATAGACCATAGGGCTGGTGTACAATTTAAAATCTTTGAAAGCCAGAGTATTGGAATAATTAAGTTTTTTCTGTAGATTGGGTTCCGGTGGGTCACCGTCAAAAGGGCTGGCCACAATGTCCACACCTTGTGAAGCCAGGGCAATATCGAGTGCATCGGTTGCTGCACACATAGCAAATAAAAAACCACCTTCATTAACAAATTTTTTAATTTTGGCGGCTACCGCTTTTTTCTGTTGAGACACGCTTTCAAAACCTAACTCCCGGGCCAGTGCTTCGTATTGTTGTTTCTGATCTTTATACCATTTGTGGTTTCTGTAATTGGCATAAAATTTTCCATACTGCCCTGTGAAATCTTCATGGTGTAAATGTAGCCAATCATATTCATTAAGCTTTTCATTTAAAACTTCTTTATCCCAGACCTTGTCATAATCTATTTCAGCATAGGTAAGAGCCATTGTCACAGCATCATCCCAGGGCTGAGTGTTGGGTGGCGTGTAGATAGCGATTTTGGCGGCTTTTTCCAGTAAGGCAATATCCATATTGTTTTTATCTATTGTTGAATAGATCTGCATCACTGAAGAATTACCGGGTCTTTCAAAATTGACTCCCCTTAAGCGCATCTCTTCGATTATTGCAGGGCGAGTATCTGTCATGAAGGAACCGCCGCGATAATTCAACAGCCATTCAACATTCTGGCCTTGTTTAAGTATCCAGTAAACAACGCCATAAGCTTTGAGATGGTCCGTTTGAGAGCGATCCATGGGGATTAAGACTTTGGCTGCGAAAGATATGTGAATTGAAAGTAAAATTAAGATTACCAACAATATCTTCTTAAGTTTTGGCATATTTCCACTTCTTTAATTTTCTGATAATTTCCTTAATGTTTTACGAGCTTTCTCAACATTAATATCATTTGGATAGTTAACTACCAATTCTTGATACCAATGTTTGGCCATTTTACTATCTTGCTTTTGATCCTTGGCGACTTCAGCCAACATGTAAATTACATCTCCTCGATAAATACTGGTACTGTCCATTTTTGACACCAGTTTTTCGGCCTTCTGATAATTTTTGAAATATAATTCCAGTTGAATACTCCGAAATAAGGCCGGCTCATATACAGCACTGGAATAATTGTTAACAATATAATTATAGGTATTCCTGGCTTTTGCCAGCTTATCCTGTCTCAGTTCGATCTCACCCTGAATGAAATCCTGGTAACCCTTTGCATCTTTGATCTTTTGCACAAAAATATAGAATTCCAGAATATCATTATATTGCTTCTCTTGAAAATCTAATTTATTAAGAGCTTGATTGGCAAGTGAATCTATATTTTTATGATTATTGTAAAATTCGAAAAGCAGAAGATCAGGATACAATTTTTTCTTATATTTTGTATTAACCCGGGGAAATATTTTTTCTATTTCCGCCAGGGCTTCCTGTTTCTCTCCGCGAGCCAGATAAGTATGCGCCAGTTTGCTAGTACATTTAATCCGAAAGTCATAATTCCCAGCCTGTTTGTAGGCAGTCCTGAAAAATTTCAAAGCTGCATCAAAATCACGGGCGCCTACCAGTGATAAATTCCCCAGTCTATAATTAACTTCTGCTGAAAATTGGGCTTTCTGGTTTTGATGCAATAAAGTATCATAAATAGAAAATGCCTCTTCAAGATACTTTAAATCCGAGTCTATTCCATAGTAGTATATACTCTTGAAAAAATAATTATTAGGATAGAAGTAATTGAAAATATTGGTCTTGCGGTCTTCTATCTTTTTCTCAGCAATATTTGCAATGCCTAAAAAAGCCTGATGATGAATACTATTTAAATTTTGATTTTTAAGAATTCTGTAATAAGTGCTTTCCGCCTCTGCAAATTCTTTCTCTTTGATTAGATTTTCACACAGCTTTTTTATATGCTGACCTGAATAATTATGGGCTTGTTCGATATTCATAGTGGTTTCAATTGCACGTTCATACTGTTTGTATTTGAAATATAATTTGGCTTTAATTTCTAGCAAATTAGTATTTTTTGTATTGGAAGGAATTTCGTTTTTCAAATAGTTTTCTATTTGATCAAAGGTGCTTTTATTGTCCGGAAATTTTAAAAGATTGCGGGTAATGTGATCGTATTGTCCTCTATGGCGGGCGTATTTTAAAAATTCATGGAGAGCCTCCTGATATTTTGCCTGATTTCTATATAGTTGTCCCAGTTCAAGAGCCATTAATTGATCATTATCATATCGCTCCCGAAATTTTTTGACCAGGTCTTCACTTTTTTCATACTCCTTTAATCTAACATATTGCATAAATAATTTTCTATAAACCATCTCGGAGTGTTCGAAATTATCCAGAAATTCATTCCACTGTTGATAGGCACTCTCTTTCTTACCCATTTTATAATATGCTTCACCAAGGTTTAGCCAGGCACTTTGATCACTATCCTTTCTCTTTAGATAACTTTCCAGCACACTGGCCATTTCTTCAAATTTGGACTTTTTATAAAGGAGCCTAATATAACTTTTTAAATAGGTGGATTTTTTAGGTTTTTGCTTGTGCAGATATTTATAGATCTCTAAAGCATCATCAATGCGTCCGTTTTTCTCCAATTGGGCAGCCATTTGATATCTTTTTTGGAGCTCCTGATGAGTAGAGTCCACTTCTTTCCAGTTTTGAGCTTTAATAGGCATAAAGAGAGCTACAATAATAATTATGTAGAAAATTATGCTGATATTTTTAATATATTGCATTATTCCGTAGTCTCTTTTTGATTATTGTTATTTGACAACTCTTCAAAGTACAATCGAATTAATTCTTCATATTCATGAGAGTAATTATTACTCAATGCTTCTTCCAGTCGCTGTCTGAGATAATTCTCTTTTTCTCCCAAATCAGAAGGCAGAGTTGCAGGTCCAGTGTATTCCTGGTCTTCAGCGGATGTACTTTTTCTTTTCTTTTTGTAGCCCTGGGTGCGGAGTGATTTTTGAGCATCCAGCATTCTGGTCAAAATCCGATTTTGTCTATCCAGAGTCTTTTGTAAAATCTTATTATTACGCAGGTCTTCTATAACTTTTTCCATATCCTTACCAGCACCTTCCAGGGATTTTCCACTACCTTGGGCCTGACCTTGACTCTGTTTCTGGAGTTCTTCCAAAGACTTTCTGATCTGTTGCTGGCGAGCAGCCAATTGTTGCAGCCCGGATTGGCCTTGACCAAATAACGAAGGTTGAGAACCACTACCCTGCATTTGTTGGGTTTGTTGATTTAATTTCTGTTGTTGCTGAGCCATTTGTTGCAATCTTTTCATATAATTTTCAAAACCAGTGGAAGAGCCGGAACTTTGTAAATTCTGTAGAGAAGATAGCATTATTTTACTTCCCATATTCAGAGATCGTAGGGCTCCTTGGCCATTTTTTGCTGCTTGTCTTGTATCCCTATCTTCCATCGCCCTTATTGATTGATTCATATTATTGTAGGATTGGCCCATTACTTGACCAATTTTAGATGATAGACCCATAGTTTGTTTTGACAATTCATTCATCTGTTGTAGAAGATTATTCAAGTTACTACGGAGTCTATCCTGTTCTACTGCTACATCCATAAGACGACTGCTATGGGCTGGTGTCTGCTTGATTTTTTGATTAAGATCTTCCTGTTTTTTAGCAAGATTCAGAGAGTTTTTGATTACTTTATGAAATTCCTGAGCAATAGCTTGCATACTATTTTTCTTATAATTCTCTCTCATTTGTTGCAATTGTTGCTGGAATTGTTTCAATTGCTGCTCGGTCTGTTGCGATTTATTCTGAGCCTGCTGCCTTTGTTTATTTTGCAAATTTTGTTGGATTTGTTTCATTTGACCGGTAATATCTTGCTTCTCCATCTGATCTAGAATGCTCTGCATCTTTTCATGAGGCATAAGGGGTATATTCTCCATATCTTTGGTTGTCCGGCGCATTATATCCTCAGCGATTTCAGTATCATTTTGAATGTCGGATTCCTGCTTTGCCAGTCTGTTTGTTTGGTCAGAAGAAACTGTATCCAATTTTTTGCTCATCTCCTCCTGGCGTTTGGTTACATCCTCAATCCTTTTAACCAACTCATCCATAGCTTGTTCAGCTTTAATTTTTTTAAATAGTTCCATTTGTCGATCGATTTCTTTTTCAAAATCATCTCGGGAGACCTGAAACTTTTCCAGTGCTTTTTTAGTTTTGTTAGGATTCATCTGATCCACAGCTTTTTGTAGGTCCTGCATCGCTTTTTTTAATTCCGGTGACATGATTTCCTGGAATGTCTCCTGCAGCTGCATATATTTCTGAAGAGTTTCTTTATCAAATAGATTATTTTTCTGAGCTTTTTTTATGACTTTTTCTATTTTATTACTTATTTCCTCCATCTTTTTTTCAAGTTTCCCAGTCTTCTTCATTTCTTCTTTGATCTGTTGCTTCTGCTCCCAGCTGATTTTTCTATTTTTTAATAATTTACGATGGGCTTTTTCAATCACTTCTTTGGTGCTCTTTAATTGGCTAATTATCTCCTGGCCCTCTTTATAGATACCTTGTTGTTCATTTTTGACATCTGAATAAAGATCATTTAAAGAGGGGAAAAGAGCTGTAAATAATTTCGACTTTGTTTTTTTAGGTCCTTTAATCCGGTCATTATCGGCGACTATGATTTTAAATTGTATTTTATCCTCCGGAGAAAGATTGTATGCATTTAGATCCCAATCGTAAAACACTTCCTGGAGTGAGTTTGTTTTAGGATCATAATCCATAGCCTGATACTTGTATTGATTTTTATTCTGATCATATTTTCTATGAATTTTAAATTGAATATTTAGCTTCGAGATTCCAAAATCATCACCGATTTGAGCAGTGATTGGAATATTCATAGACTCATCCAGTTTTATATCTCCACTAGGGGATAATACATTTAAACGCGGATATTTATCCGGAATTGTTGTTATATTATAGGAGATCGGCTTAATATTTGATACTCCATTCGGATCATAAATTTTAAAGTGGAAGGCATGATTGCCATCGATTTGAAAGCTACCCACAGCAGTATGATCACTAATATTCATCGCGATATTTGTACTATCGTCAATTATTATCGCGCCTTGCTCCAATTCTTTATTACTCTGCAGGGTGAATGTTATTTCCGAGCCTGGCAATGCAAAATATTCAGTTTTTTTTGTATCCTGAACTTTTTCTTCCTTACCTGTATATTCCGGATACTCAATTCTGGATTGAATGGCTATTATTTCCGGACGGTCAGTAACAATTATTGAGTCTATATTGGAACTAATTCTATCCCAGGGAATGAAAATGGAATGATTCTCAACAAAGGCTTCATATTTAAAATTGCGTCGTACATTCTGAAGTGTAAAAGTACCATAACCATTTGAATCAATTGGTACGGTTTCGATTTTTTTATAATCTTCGTATCTAAGGCCTAACTGCAATTGATGAGGATAATTGCCCTGACATTTAAATTCGAAACGAACAGTGTCCCCACCCAGAATATTGTTCTGATCGGATAAATTTTGAATAGTAAAAGGCAATGGTACTTCGAATTTTTTATCCGGATGACTTATTCTTTTGGCTGCATTCAAATAATATGTTCTGAATGGTAAAAGAATGACAGATATTAAGAGTAGTTCTCCAGTCAGTAGTTTTAAAACTCCTGCAAATTGATCAATGGAAACTATTTGTCTAAAATCAAGATCTTTTACCTTATTATATGTTTCCTTTACATTTTCTACTATTAAGTCTTGTGAAAATTGAGATTGTTTTGTATTCCAGAGCTGAATAGCGTTCAGCAGAGAATCGCCAATTTCCTCAAAGTGGTCGCCAACATAATCAGCCAGTTTCTGATCACTATAGCGAGAGAGATTGTTTGTTATAATCAGAATGTATTCGATAATTATAGTTAATAAGGAAAGACCACCAAGGAAAATAAATGACTTTGCAACTATTGTTTTGACTGTCGGGGGCAGGTATAAAAATCCTTCCAGGGTTAGGAGCACGAAACCGACCAAGAGTGTCGCAAAAATTAGATATAGAAAATGCTTGAAAAAGGCATAGCCTGCCAATCTATACCTTAGATTATTTAATTTTTTCTTAATTTTATTATATATTATTTCTTTATCTTCTATCATTATTGTGTTAATGAATACAGAATTATATTTGTTCCCATTTGAAGAGCTGCTTTTCTTTTTTGTGGTGGATCATTGTGTACATCAGGCGATTCCCAGCCATCGCCCAGATCGGTTTCATAGCTATAAAATACCACCAGCCTCTCTTTATAAAAGATGCCAAATCCCCGGGCCGCTTTCCCATCATGCTCGTGTATTTTGGGCATTCCATTGGGGAACTTATAAAATATATTATAAATTGGATGGCTGGCAGGTAGTTCTACCAATTCATTATTCGGGAAAACGCGCTTGATTTCTCTTCTGAAGGATTCATCCAAACCATAATTATCATCAGCGTGTAAAAAGCCACCATTTTGTAAATGTTTTCTTAATCTCAGCACTTCTTCTTGAGAAAACTTAATATTACCATGTCCGCTAATATATAAATAGGGATAGGAGAAAAAATCTTCATCCATGATTGATACTCTTTTCTCATCCATTGTTGTTTCTATCGGAGCATTCTTATTGGCGAAAGCCAATAAATTAGGAAGGGAACTGGGATCGCAGTACCAATCTCCGCCACCATCATATTTTATACGGGCAATTGTGAACTTTTGCTCTGTGGTTTTAGATTGACTATATAAAGGAATAAGAAGCGAGAAAATATAAACTCCCAGATATATCAGAAAAATAAAATTTTTAAATGTTTTTCTCATCTATCCAATTCATTTTAATTCTCAATTGCGTGGGAAAGGTAAAAAATAATAACGAGATTCCAAATAATTAAATCATTGACTATATGAGATTGGGGTTCATTTTTGAAAGTATGCGGTTTGAGAAAATCCTGATCTCTGCGCCCTGGCCAATCCCATTCCCTATATTAATGAAAGTGATCCACCCTTTCTAACCATCCATGGTGATGAAGGCCCCCTGGTTCCCCTTTATCAGAGCGAAATACTCCACAAAGTTTTAAGGGAACAGGTTGTAATTAGTGAATTGATTGTCGTGCCAGGTGGTAAGCATGGGCCTGGTGTTTGGGAAGATAAATATATAAAAAAGATAATCTCATTCTTTGTGGAAATGAAGAATAAGAAAATTGATGTTGAATAATACAATGTCTTTACAATCGGAGCCTTACTATTTTAGGACCAATATTACTCTGCTAGTGAAATAAGTCTAACATGTTTGTCAACTGAATTCTTCCACAAATTTGTGATAGTCAAAGATGATTAATTTGCGTCCCTTTTTCTCTAAAAATCCATTCCGTTCAAATTTTTTCAAAGTCCGGGAGACAGTCTCCCTTGAAGTTCCAGCCATATTAGCGATGTCTTTTTGATAGGGTAGGTCTTCGATTTCCACCTGCCCCCGTTTGATTGTGCCCAGCTCCTCCGAAAGTCGAATAATACTCATAGCTATTTTATGCTCTGCATTACTCAGGCTAAGATCTTTGATTAGTTGATCTGATTTTCTGAGTCGGTTTGCCATTTCTTCGAGAATATAGATTGAAATATCAGGATGCGATTTTAATAGATTCATGAAATCCTGACGGGTTAAACGTAAAACCTCGCTTTCCTCCAGAGATGTTACATTGGCTGATCTAGTCGTACCCCCAAGAATTGCCATTTCACCAAAAAATTCTCCCTCGCCCAAAATTGAAAGGATCACTTCATCGCCGTCTGAATTTATTCGAGTGACTTTTACCCGGCCGCTTTTGATCAAATAAAGATTACTTCCGCTCTCCTCTTCAAATAGGATCATTTCATCTTTGTTATAATGCTTCTTGCTAACAATTTTAGATATTTTTTCTAAATTTTCATCGTTAAGTCGATAAAATATCGGTATTTTCCTTAGTTCTTTAATTTCCATTGTTTAACCCTATTTATTCTTTGTTCTTCTTTTCCTTATCTTCGCCTTTTTTTGAGAATTTATCCACGATTTTAGGTATCATATTTATAAATTTTGAATAGTCGGTACTACCTTTTTTGAGGTTAATAACTTTTACATCATCGCCTTGTATAGTTATTACAGCGACAGGCTCGATATTAGCTCCGCCTCCGGTAGCACTGGCTTCTCCTTCTTGCTCAGCTTTCGATTGGCCGCCTCCAGCTCCAAAACCGAGGGAAATCTTTGTTAATGGTATAATAGTCGTTTCTCCTGATTCTACCGGGTGGCCTATCACAGTTTCGGATTCAACAATACTTTTTAAATTAGTTAGCATTTTTTCTACAAGTTCTTCCACCATGACTGCTCCTTTTAAATTTTTTAATTAAATTATTTCGTAAAACATCGAAACCCAGGGGCAATAATTTAACTAAATAAAGTTCTAAAGTAATTTTTGCATTTCCTGCTAGTCTGTAATCAAAAAAATCAGGTTCAATTTTAATCTTTTTCAGCTTCGGTATAATATACCAAATTGAGTTATAAAAACCTAGCATTAAACCAGTAAGATAGGGTGATCCTAAACCAATTTTTACATTCCCCTCTACTTCGAAATCTATAATTTTATAGTAAACCTTTTTAATTATATTTTTTATGTAATTGCGCTGAGCTAATAATTGTTTAAAATCCTGATAAGTATCCTTTTTCTTTTTATCCTGTTTTTTCTTTTGTGTTACACTTTTTTTCTGATAGTCGGAGCTTTTTTTGCTGAATTTAAAAGGAATATTAAAAAAATATATTACATATTTATTCTCCGCAAAGAGATATCTAAAACTAAATATCCTTAATATTTTCACAATATCTAAAGCAATAGAGATATACTTATTATTACCTGTAGCTTGAAGGTATAAAGTGATTTTTGTTTTGCCCAGGAAGAGCAAAAGTAGAAAAGCAAAACTTAATAAAAATAAAATTCCAAGCAACTTTAATGTTATCAGGAAAAAATACATGTTTTCCTTTGATATTAATCTATAAGATACATAAATTTCCTTGCTATTTACCAGACATAAGATAATACGAAATTTTAGTAAAGTGAAAGGATTTATATGGCAAGAACAAAATCGGTTCAAAAAAGAATCCGACAGGCAGAAAAAGCCAGAAAAAGGAATCGACATTTTAAAACACTAATGAAAAATAAAGTAAAAAAGTTTATGGCAATCGAGGACAAAGAAAAAGCAAAAGAAGCCATCTCAGAAACAGTATCAGTTGTTGATAAAATGGTCACCAAAGGAATTATCCATAAAAATAAAGCAGCCCGGGAAAAATCTAAACTTGCCCGTCATCTGAGAAATCTTTCCTAACTTACCTCATTATTAATAAGAATATTTAATTAAAGTCTGATCTAATAGGTCAGGCTTTTTCTATTTTTATTTCATATTTTAGAGTATAAAAAAGGACTGACTTTATAGGAGTCAGTCCTTTTTGGTTTTATTTATATTTTTTAGCACATGAGAATATTATTTATTCAGTCGCCTTTGTCATTAGCTCATTCATCCGTTTTACAAATTCAGCCGGGTCATCTAGATTTCCGTCCAATAACAAAGTCGATTCATATAATTGTAAAATAGTCTTCCGTAATGTTTCGTCGGTACTATTACCAATATTTAGTCTATTAAGATTTCTGATAATAGGATGGCTGGGATTAATTTCTAATATTTTCTTCTGATTTAAGTTGCCTTGCTGATTCATCATTTTCATCATTCTTTCTACCTGTGGATCCATCCCATCTTTTCCAACTACCAGGGTTGCAGGTGAGCTTACCAATCTTTTTGAAGCCTTTACATCTTCTACTCTATTTCCAAGGGTCTCTTTGAAAACATCAATTAAGGATTCCAGCGGCTTTCCTGAAAGTTCTTCTTGATCACTTTTTTTCTCTTTTTTAGTTCTATCGAAATCTATATCCGCTTTTTCTATCGACTTAAATTCCTTATCCTCATATTCATCAAGAGAACTGGATATAAGGGCGTCAACAGGATGAATGAAATATAACACTTCGATACCATTATCAATAAAGTATTCCAGATTTGGATTCTTTTCAACCACCTCACGATTATCACCGGTGATATAATATATCTCATCTTGTTCATCATCCATTCTTTCTACATAATCCTGTAAGGATGTATATACGCCTTTGTCGGTATGTGTTGATTCATACCGGAGGAGATTCATGATCCGGTCTTTATTACTGAAATCAGTGTTTATACCTGTTTTGAATAGAGGCCCGAAATTTTTAAAGAATTTTTCATATTTACCCGGATCATTCTTAGCCCAATCCTCAAGCATTCCGAGAATCTTTTTGGCTAAAATGTTTTTAATTTTACTCATTGCGGGACTATGTTGTGTGGTTTCTCGAGAAATATTGAGGGGCAGGTCTTTTGTATCGACTACACCGGAGATAAAACGGAGATATTCCGGAAGCAATTCATTGCCTGCATCATCTTGAATGAAAACTCGATTAGCATATAAATGCAGACCTTTCTTATTTTGAATATCTTGAAATAAATCATAAGGAGCCTGTGACGGAACGAACAAAAGTGCTTTAAAATTGACAACACCTTCCAGATCCAGATGGAGATGGCCTAATGGATCCTGATAATCCATGGTTACGAATTTATAAAATTCATTAAGGTCTTCCTCTGAAATATTTTTTTCTTTTTTACGCCAGAGTGCCTGGATCGTATTTTCTCTGTTACCATTAATGTAAATTGGGAAATCTACAAAATTAGAATATTTTTTGATTACATTTTTAACCCGGGCATCATTACTGAATTCTTCATAATCTTCATCAAGTTTAAAGCTGATTTTTGTCCCTCTCTTTTCGCGATCACTTTCTTCGATTGTGTAGCCGCTTTTACCGTCTGAAATCCAACGCCAGGCCTTGGCTCCCGGTTCAGCAGAACGAGTTTCGATTATAACCTGGTCTGTGACCATAAAGGTGGCATAAAAGCCCACTCCGAATCTCCCAATTATATCTGCGTCAATTTCTTTATCCTGAGCTCTGATCTCTTTCAATTTTTTTAAGGTTCCGGAGTTAGCAACGGTTCCGATATCTTCAATCAATTGGGATTTTGTCATTCCTATGCCTGTATCTTCTATGGAAAAGGTGTCCTTATCTTCGTCAGTTTCTATTCTAATCTCAAGATCTGCTTCAGGATCGATAATATTTTTATCTGTTAGCTTTCGAAATCTTAGACGATTGAGTGCATCTGAAGCATTAGATACTAATTCTCTTAAAAATACTTCCGGATGTTTGTATAGAGAATGGGTTATCAAATCTAAAAGCTGGCTTAATTCAGCTCTGAAAGCATGCTCTTCTTTTCCTTTTGTCATTTGTAAAATCTCCTTTTATCCTTTATTAATTTTAAACAGCGTAAGAATTGAGTAACGAAATTTATGCCATTTGTTGTTTTTCCGACAAAATGTCATAAATACATCAACTTTGTTAGTCTTGCCAGATTAAAAGACAAAAGCGGAACTGAATTAAATCAAACTAGCACCAATTTGATTTTACTGGTTTATGGCAATGGGAGGCATTTATTTTATTAATTACAGGAATAAAATTTTCTGATTTTTAATAATTTAAACTCTTTAGGTAATTTAAATTAAATACATAAATGGATATAACACAATATCTTAAAAATATAAACTATGTTTGGTATAGAATTGGATGTATATATAGTTACGAGATGGGTATTTAAAGATTGAGGATAAAATGGACTTTGAAATGCATAATAAATTAGAGCAGGAACTGACCCGGCAGGATAAGGTATTGAGTAATATTGAGAGAGCGAGATTGAATGTTCTTAGCCTGGAGGATAATGAAGCCTGGGGGGCTCCCTGTGGAGCTTTAGTTACCTGGCACAGATCAGATTCTACCGGTAGAAGTCCAAAAGATACAGTCATTGTCAGGCGCCAATCCAATGATTCGAAAGTGGACTGGAATTCTGATTATAATATACCAATTGAGCCTTCCACTTTTGATCTACTTTTTGATGATGCATTACAATTAATTAATAAAAAATCAAAAGTTTACAGAACCGATAGATGGGTGGGAGCTGATTCATCCTGGGCTTTACCAATTACAACTATCACAGATAAAGCTTTGTATGCGGCTTTTACCATGAATATGTTTAGGGAAGGGGTGATGTATAATGGTAATAGTATTTTTGCCCGGAAACCATTTTATATAATTGTACTACCTGATGATAAACTTGAATCAAAAAAATATAAAAGCCGCTTAAGAAAAAATCCGGAAACAGGTGAAACATCAAAAATGGCAGTTGCGATGGATTTTAAAAGAAGAATGGGGATTATAATAGGTTCTGCATATTTGGGTAGTGTGAAAAAATTAATTTTTACTATTTATAATTATTATCTTCCTCATCATTCGATATTACCTTTGCATTGCTCGGCGAATGAAGGCAAAAATGGAGATACCGTTCTATTGTTGGGCCTTTCAGGAACTGGTAAGACCACTTTATCTGCTGATCCTGAACGAAAATTACTTGGAGATGACGAGCATGGTTGGTCGGACAATGGAATCGCTAATTTTGAAAACGGTTGCTATGCTAAGTTAATCGATCTTGATCCTGAAAAGGAGCCGGAAATATATAAGGCCACTTTTCATCAGGATGATGTCAAGCAGCAAAATACTATTATTGAAAATGCCATGATGTATCCTGATGGCACTTTTGATCTGACTGACGATAGGTTAACACCTAATTCAAGAGCTTCCTATCCTCTTAGCTCACTTGAAAATGTCAAAACTGAGCCGGTAGGCGATCATCCTAAAACGATACTTTTCTTAACTGCCGATGCTAACGGGGTAATTCCCCCCATAGCACGTCTGGATCAGAATCAGGCAATGCTGTGGTTTCTTCTGGGATATACCAGTAAAGTACCGGGAACTGAAACTGAAATCCAACATCCGAAAACAACTTTTAGTCGTTTCTTTGGCGCCCCTTTTATGCCCTGCAATCCATCCCAATACACAACTTTGCTGGGGCGGAAAATGAAAAAATATGGAACTGATATTTATCTGATCAACACAGGCTGGACTAATGGCCCCTATGGAACAGGCCATAGAATAGATATCAATAAAACGAGAGTGATGGTTAATGCAGCCATAAATGGTCTTCTGAAGGATGTTGAATATGAACAGGATCCTATATTTAAGGTCTATATTCCTAAAAGTTGTCCGGGGCTTGAAGATAATAGGATTTTGTTTCCCAAAAAAAACTGGCATGACAAAACCGAATTTATGAATAGGGCAAAGAAACTGGCTTCTGAATTTGCCGAGCATCTGGAGAATGATTACAAGGAAAGTAAAATTACGGAAAAAGTTAGAGCTGTTTGTCCCGGCATATGATATAATATTTTGTCAGTGCTCCACGGTTTTTAGTTTTTATTTTTCTGGATAAAATCCCGATTCTGTTACAATCTCACTAATTAATTTGTTGGGAGTTACATCAAAAGCTGGTGAAATCGTAGAGCAATTTTTAGGCGCGGTTTGTGTATTTCTGAAATTAGATATTTCCCTACCACTTCTGAACTCAATTGGAATTTCTTTTCCACTTTTAAGATTTAGATCGATAGTTGAAGATGGTGCTGCTACATAGAAAGGAATGTTGTGATAATCTGCGAGCACTGCCAGTGAGTAAGTACCGATTTTATTAGCCGCATCACCATTTTTAGTAATACGATCAGCCCCTACGATAACCAGGTCAATATTTTCATGAGCCATTAAATATCCTGCCATACTATCTGTATTCAAAGTACAGGGAATATTTTCATGCTCAAGTTCCCACATTGTCAAACGGGCTCCCTGCAATAGGGGACGGGTTTCATCCACAAAGACTTTAATATCTTTATTTTGTTTATGAGCGGTGATGATCACTCCCAACGCAGTACCAAGACCTCCGGTTGCCAGTCCGCCCGTATTACAATGGGTTAATATCTGGGCTTTTTGGGGTATAATCTCTGCTCCATTTTTGCCAATTTTTTGGCAGGAAATGATATCCTCTTCATGAATTTTTTGAGCCTCTTTGGTAAGTATTTTTATTATTTTTTTATTATTGAGATTCTCATTTTCCCGGGCGATTTGCTTCATTCTTTTTAAGGCCCATTCCAGGTTGACAGCTGTCGGTCTGGTATTTAACAAAATATCAGAGATGGCGTCAAGTTTTTTGAAAAATTCTACTTTTGATAAATCTCTAAACTGTCTTAAACCTACCACCAAACCAAAGGCGGCTGCAATACCAATGGCAGGGGCTCCTCTTATTGACAATCTCTTTATAGCTTCGGCCATTTCTTGATGATCGTTGATCTCAATCAGTTGATACTGTTCGGGTAATTTTGTTTGGTCCACTATTTTTAGAGTATCAGCTTCCCAGAATAAGGGCTTGATCATTGTAAGCACCTATTAAAGTTAAATTAAAAATATTATAATTATCTAAATCTTTACCATTTGTCGTAATGTCGTATATCTATTTTCAATTTCCTTATTATTGATTGCCAGGAGTTTATCTACACTAAAATCCTGGACACCAAAGGACCCCATAATATTCCCATAGACCAGTGCTTTTTTCATATTTTTGAAGCTGAGTTCTTCGGTTTTTGCAAGATAGCCCATAAATCCTCCTGCAAAACAATCGCCGGCTCCAGTAGGGTCAACGGTAAAAGGCACAGGAAAAGTAGGAGAAAAGAAGAGAGCGTGCTCAGGAGTTTGAGGATCAGAGGAATAGCTTAGATAGGCTCCGTATTCACCCATTTTTATAATAATATATTCTAGATCTAATTCCTGATGAAGATAGCTGATACCTTTCATTAAGTTATCTATACCTGTCAGATCAGCCAATTCAGTCTGATTTATTGTCAGGAGATCAATTTGTTTGATAACTTCCAGAAGCTCTTCTTTTTGCTCATTGATCCAGAGATTCATAGTATCTAGAGCGATAAAATCGGGTGTCTCAATTTGCTTTAGTACATCCAGTTGTAAACCGGGTTGAATATTACCCAGAAAAAGATAGGGCGTCTTTTTGAAATTTTTCGGAATTTGAGGTGAGAAGTTTTCAAAAACATTCAGATGAGTATAGAGCGTGTCCCGGCCATTCATATCCTCGTGATATTTTCCTCCCCATTTGAAAGTTTTGCCTTTTTCTAATTGTAAACCTTCGGTGTCTATATTGTGAGTTTTCATCTGTTCTATTGTTTCTGCTGGAAAATCATAACCTGCCACACCAACTATTCTAATATTACTGAAAAATGATCCGGCAAAGGAAAAATATACTGCCGAACCACCGACTACATCATTTCTACTGCTGGACAAAGTTTCTATATCATCAAGTGCAACAGAACCTACTACAAGAACTGGTTTTGTCATTCAATTTCTCCAAGTTTGATGTTAAAAAAGCAATAAAAACTACAAAATTCCTGAATAGTTTTCAATATACTTTATTTTTACTTAATTTATTCCCTATGAAGTATAATTATTGTTATAAATGTGGGCACAAAACCAGGGGAATTACCAGGGATGGTAGAAAACGGGATTATTGCCCAAATTGCCAGATAGTTCTTTATGATAATCCTATCCCTTCTGTAGCCATATGTACTCGAGATCAGAAGGGTAGAATTTTGCTTGTAAAAAGAGCTGTAGAACCGGAAAAAGGGAAATGGTGCTTACCGGGCGGCTTTATTGAAAGAGGAGAAACAACTCAGGAGACAGCTCTGCGGGAGCTTGAAGAAGAAACAGCTCTGGAAGGCCGGTCTCCTGAACTATTGGGCATAGAAACACATCTGAATGGTTATTTTGGTGATATATTGTTAATAGGTTATACCATTACTCTGGATAATTATGAAATCCGGGCGGGAGACGATGCAGCAGCCGCTAAGTTTTTCAATTTTAATGAAATGCCATCCGTTGTTTTTCAGGCCCATAGAAATTTTATAAAAATTTATAAGGAAAGGTTTCAGGATCAAGATTAAATAGAGGCATTATGGCGGAAAGAGTATTACTCGGAATGAGTGGAGGGATAGATAGTAGTGCGGCAGCCAGTCTTCTAAAAGAGCAAGGCTATGAGCCAATCGGCGCGACCTTTGTAATTTCACCTTATTCCGAAAAGAGATTATTTCATAAAGGAGCCCAAAAAGCCAGCGAAGTGTGTCAGAAACTCGGTATTGAACATATTACTCTGGAGATTGATGATTTCGAAGATGAAGTAGTGAAGCCTTTTGTAGAATCCTATCTAAATGGAGAAACTCCTAATCCGTGCATAATTTGCAATCGTCGCATTAAATTCAAACATCTCTTTCGAGAAGCAGAGAAGCGGAATATAGTAAAGATTGCAACAGGACATTATGCCAGGGTAGCCTACAATTCTAAAACCGATCGTTTTGAATTATTCAAAGGAATCGATAGCTCTAAAGATCAATCCTATTTTTTATGGCAATTGCCTCAGAAGTATCTCAGTAAAATTGTATTTCCTCTCGGTAATATTACTAAATTTGAAGTGAGTAAATATATTGATAAAAATGGTCTAATCGACAGGGAAACTGGGGAGAGCCAGGATATATGTTTTATACCTAAAGGTGATTATAGGAATTTTTTGGAGAAGTACAAACCTCAAGTTGTCGAAAATATGAAAAAGGGTAAAATTGTCAATCCCGATGGTCAGGTTTTGTCTAATCATAATGGATTTTACAATTTTACTATTGGTCAGAGGAAAGGCTTTCATGTTGATTCCCCTGGCAAGTATTATGTGAAATCCATAGACCCTCACCACAACCGGATTACAGTCACGCCTAACAAGGATTTATTTTCAGAAACTATGGTGATTAAGGATTGCAATTGGGTCAGTCAAAAAGAGCAGGATAAAATTGAAGGAACATTAAAACCTCGCTACAGAAGTAAAGGTGCAAAATGCCTTGCTATCAGATTAAATAAGGGGAATTATAAAATCGAATTTCAGAAGAAGCAAAGAGCGCTTACTCCGGGCCAGTCAGCAGTCCTTTATCGAGGAGAAAAAGTTGTTTTTGGGGGGATAATATCAAAAAATAAAGGAAAATTAGATGGATAAAGTAACTGTCAACACATTTATTAAAATGAAGCAAAAGGGCGAAAAAATTTCAGCTTTAACTGCTTATGATTATACAATGGCTAGTTTAATGGATCAGGCGGGATTGGATCTGATTTTAATCGGTGATTCTTGTGGCAATGTAATAGCCGGTCATGATACGACAATTCCAGTCACAATGGAGGAGATAATTTATCATACTCGATCAGTGAGACGGGGTGTTGACCGTGCTTTTGTGGTTGCTGATATGCCCTATATGTCTTTTCAGGAAAGCTCTGAGAAAGCTATTCACAATGCCGGGGAATTGATGCAAAAAGGACGGGCTGAGGCAGTTAAACTGGAAGGAGGGCAGCATATAACAAGAACAGTTGAGAAAATAACACAAATTGGCATACCTGTACTTGGTCACCTGGGTCTTACTCCCCAAAGTGTGTATGCTTTTGGTGGTTTCAAAGTCCAGGGCCGAGAAACGAAACAGGCTGAAAAATTGAAAGAAGATGCTCTCGCATTACAGGAAGCCGGAGCATTTGCTATTGTACTTGAGAAGATTCCTGCTGAATTGGCCGGTGAAATAACGCAATCACTAGAAATTCCGACAATTGGGATTGGAGCCGGTCCTCAATGTGATGGCCAGATCCTCGTTTCCTATGATATGCTGGGCCTGAATGAAAAATTCAATCCAAAATTTTTACGAAAATATGCTAATTTGAATGAAGTGATAAAAACGGCTGTTGATAAATATTCCGATGATGTGAAGTCCGGTCAGTATCCTTCTGATGAAGAGTCATATTAGATTTTACCCTTTTGGAGTGCATTAACTGGGTTAATGCTTATTTTACAAGGTGAACTTCAATATTAACAATGCAATTACTTATATTATTCAAAATGATCTATTAATAAATCGCTTAAACTATAATTCAATAATATTGTATTAATGAACATAAGAATGGTGTTTTTTTGATAATTTTACTTGTATAATATTTAAAAACCGGCGAGGCTAATTAATCGAAATTTTCATTATTCACAAATATTATGGCTTTTAAAGTGGACTCATTAATCTAAAATTATATTTGATAAAGGTGTTATAATGGATATAATCAAGACTATTCCTGAAATACGATCAATTTTAAGAAAACATAGAAGGGCAGATGAGACAATAGGATTTGTGCCGACCATGGGTTATTTCCATGAAGGTCATCTGTCTCTGATGGATATTGCCCGGGAAAAATCAGATATTTTGGTAATTAGTATATTCGTTAATCCTACTCAGTTCGGTCCTGATGAGGACCTGGAGCGCTATCCCCGTGATCTCGAACATGATGCAAGGCTGGCGGAGGAAAGAGGAGTGGATTATATTTTCCATCCGGATGTGGATGAAATGTATTCGCCGAATTTTTCAACCTATGTGAAGAATCTAGAACTTTCTAATCTTTTATGCGGAGCAACACGGGATAATCATTTTCGAGGTGTAACTACGATCGTAAGTAAATTGTTTAATATTATTAATCCGGACCTGGCGGTTTTCGGACAAAAAGACCATCAACAGGCAATTATAATTAAGCGCATGGTAGAGGATCTGAATTTCCCTGTAGAAATTGTTTTAGGTGATATTATTCGGGAAGCTGATGGCCTGGCCAAAAGTTCCCGCAATACTTATCTCAATGGCAGGGAACGGGAACAGGCGCCTATCATCTATCAGGCTCTCAAGGAAGCCAAAAAAATGGTAGAGGAAGGGGAAAGGTCCGCTGGTAAGGTTAAGAAATATATCAGGGATAAGATCGATTCTGTTGAATTGTCGGAAATAGAATATGTTGAAATTGTGGAGGATACAATGCTTGGATCCGTGGATAAAATCAGCAGAGGAAATTTTGCAGCTGTGGCTGTCTGGTTCGGTGATACCAGATTGATTGATAATATCATTTTACTGTGAAATTTGAAATATGTTCTTTGAGTTGAAATGCTCTTCATACCTCATATCAACTGGAGAATATTTTTTAACCATCTCACTCCAAGATCTTCAAGCCACATTCAATTATAATGCCGGTTGAAAAATGACAAAAAGATGAATTTATATTGGTTTAGATGTAGCACAACTATCCTTAGTTGTGTTTTTTACCGAAGCCCTCAATGGGCTGAGGAAAAAAATACGGAAACCGGAAACAGGAAACCGGAAAATGGGGGCAGGGAAACATTTTTTGATTTATCGGCTTTGATTTTTGAAGATAGATATAGTCTTTTTTAAATTATCAAGTTAGCAATGGAACCTCTCCATTTTTTTGGCCAATTTCAACTAAGAATAATTTAACACCCTAATAGATTCTTGTTTTTTAAACAAATAAATTTTACTTTGTTTAGTGATATTAATCCGGCTTATTTATGGAGACCCTGCTTGTCTGATTAAATATGCTTAATAATGAGAGGATAATATTATTAAACAGATAGACATTGGATAAGAAAAATTAACACCCAATCCGGATAATCCGGTATTTATTAAATATGATATTGTGAAATATGCTAGATATTGCTATCTTTATTATGAATGGTTCAAGAATAATAATAGCAGGGTTCTATTATTGGATTTATCAGGGCTAGCAGATTAGTTTAAAACGAATGTTTGATACAAGTGTTTAACATTTTAAATTGGGGGAATGATGAGAAAAATTTTAGTCGTTTTGTTAGTTGTTGTTTTAGTAGGATGTACTAAAAAGGATGGTCCTGTTGGTGATTATTCGATATCTACGATCGATCAGGAAAAAGTCGAGATCACTGACGGTCTTTGGGAAGACCGAATTTCAGTAGTTCAGAACAAAACTATACCCTATGGATTTAGGAAGTGCGAAGAGAAGGGGAGAATGGATAATTTTCTAATCGCCGGTGGAAAAATGGAAGGTCCGGTTAAAGGCAAGATGCCTTTTGATGATACAGATCCGTACAAGGTTATTGAAGGAGCGTCCTATGCTTTGATGAATGATTATGATCCTGATCTGGATTCCTATCTGGATTCTATAATTAATATCATTTCAATAGGCCAGGAGGAGGATGGATATCTGACAACATGGAAGACAATTGATCCGCAGAATTCTCCGGCAGAATGGTGTCCACCCGGTGGAAGATGGGAAAATCTGGACTTCAGTCATGAATTATATAATGCCGGGCATCTGTATCATGCAGCTGCCGCTCATTATCAGGCTACAGGAAAAAAGAGTTTACTTAATATAGCTACGAAAAATGCAGATTTGATTAATCAGGTTTTTGGTCCCGAAAAATTGACAATTCCACCCGGTCATCAAATTATTGAGACGGGCCTGATCCGTTTATACAACATTACTCAAAAACAAGAATATTTGGACCTGGCTAAATATTTTCTGGAATTGCGAGGAGATTCAACAACTCACGAACTTTACGGCCCCTATTCTCAGGACCATAAACCGGTTGTGGAACAGGATGAAGCCGTAGGCCATGCTGTGCGGGCTGTCTATATGTATGATGCAATGACTGATATTGCAGCTATGGATGAAGATCCGGAATATAAAGAGGCGGTCCATGATATTTGGAATAATATTGTCAATAAAAAACTGCATCTGACGGGAGGAATTGGAGCCCGGCACGAAGGGGAATCTTTTGGTGATAATTATGAACTGCCAAATCTGACTGCCTATTGTGAAACCTGTGCTGCCATTGGGCTTGCTATCTGGAATAATAAGATGTTTTGCTTAACCGGGGATGCAAAGTATATTGATATTCTGGAAAGAAGTCTATATAATGGATTGATTTCGGGATTAGCATTGGAAGGGACTAAATTCTTTTATCCCAATCCACTCGAAGCGGATGGTGAGTACAAATTTAATAAAGGTGCTATAACCCGGAAGGAATGGTTCGATTGCTCGTGTTGTCCTACTAATTTAATGCGTTTCATGCCTTCTATTCCTAAATATATTTATGCCAGGGAGGGCAAAACTCTTTTTGTCAATTTATTTATTCCCAATCATACTGAAATATCCCTCGATAATACGCCGGTCACTATCACCCAAAAAACAGAATATCCCTGGGAAGGGGAAGTAAATATAAATATTCAAACGGAAGAAGCAGTAAAATTTACTATGAAGGTACGAATACCGGGTTGGTCTAGAAATCAACCGGTTCCCGGCGACCTCTATCATTACAAGCAGGAGTATAGTGGCTCACCGAAGATCATGGTAAATGGTGAAGAAGTATCACATTTCCTGGAGAATGGTTATTTTACTATCGACAGAAGCTGGGAAAGCGGCGATCAAGTAACTGTTGATTTCCCCATGCCTGTGCGGCAGGTAATTGCCAATCAGAAGGTAAAAGCCGATCGTGACAAATTAGCTTTTGAGCGCGGACCAGTTGTCTATTGTGCTGAAGAAGTCGATAACTCCGGGAATGTATTTGATTTTCGTATTCCTGAAAAACCTGTATTGCAATCTCAGTTTCAGCCTGGTCTTTTAAGAGGTCTCAATGTGATAACTGCGGAATTGCCGGTTGTTGATAAGAAATCTGATAAGGTAGATTTTACTGCCATACCCTATTACTCCTGGTCAAATCGGACTCCTGGTAAAATGCGGGTCTGGTTTCCAAAGTATTAAAATAAAAACCTTGCAAAGGAATAACCTTGCGAAGGTTCCAAAACCTTCGCAAGTTATTCCGGTCAAAGTCAAATATTATTTTCAATAAATTCCATATTTTTATTTGACATTAGATTTATCTTTTTTATCTTATTTTTAGAAAAGGGCAGATCAGATGAACCCGCACTTGATGTTAAAGCA
>JAIPHI010000118.1 GCA_021735285.1 Fidelibacterota bacterium
TTTGTCAATTGTGACGCAGCCCAATATTCTTTTCATGCAAAATATAATAAAAGAAAATAAAACCCCATAGAACCGGGATAATAGCTCCGGCAAAATTTTCATAAGGCTCCAGAACCTGAGTAATTGCGGACCACTCAATGAACATGCAGAAATTGTAGAACATGATTGATACAAAAAGAGTAAAAAACAAAAATCCAATTGTATTGTTGGTTAAAGTTTGCCAGCCATAAATCAGGAATCCGATTGCTAATATTATATTTATGGAGGATATAAGATCAATAATATAGATTTCAATCATTATTACTCCGTTTTTGGGGCAGAACAACAGTATTCCAGGTCCAAACAACAATTAAAATAGAACTAATTAAATAAAAAATATGTTCTAAATAGTTAAATATATTATTTAAGAAGAATTCTTCAAGATTGGTAAATAACCAGGCCCCTAAAAGGAAATAAAAGGCATGAGTTAAAATTTTCCAGTTAGGAATACGGGATATATCTTTTTTTCTGGCTAAAATAAAAATATATATTCCAATCCCCAGGATAACCATTAATAATTCTATAGGATAGATTGCTTGCTCCTTTTAGTCTATTTGTTAATTTATTTTACTTACCTTATTAAAATAAATAGAGATTTGTAAATAATCAAATATTCGATTCTACAAAAGATTATCTATATGCGCTGTAAGTGAAAATAAATCTGCTATGGTATTAGACCAAAATCAATTTAGATAGTTACGCTCTATTCGGAAATTAATATTTTAGATGTGTGTATATTGAACTCTTAACTGGTCAGATCAATGCGAGCTTCATGGTCTAACAATATTTTTAATATTTCTTTATATTTATAATATCCGGCCAGCATAAGAGCCGAAAGGCCGAATTCATTGTTGGCATTCATATCAGCACCATGGTTTATTAGATAGCGAACCAGAATGGTATCTTTTTGACTAATCGCCAATAGTAATGCTGTCCAGCCCATATTATCTTTACTGTTAATTGCAGCTCCTTCCTTGACTAGCATTTTTACAATGGGCAAATGACCAAATTGGGCAGCATTCATCAACGCAGTCCAGCCTTGATTATCCTGAGCATTTATATCAGCATGTTCTTCGATCAGAATTTTTACCGTATGATCATTTCCATTTGCTGAGGCAATCATTAGGGGAGTCTGGCCTTTATGAAAACGGGCATTAACCTCAGCACCATAGTCTATTAATAATCTAACCATTTTTTGATGGCCTTCTATACAGGCATTTACTAGAGCTGTTTTGCCTTCATCATTCTTAGTATGGAGGTCAACTCCATTTTCGAGAAGGAGTTTTGCTATTGCCAGGTCTCCAGTTGCTGCAGCAATCATCAAGGCTGTGGTTCCCTGTTCATTGGAGGTTTCCAGCTCTATTCCTCTATCGATTAAGTCTAATAATAATGATTTATTTCCCGTTTTTACTGCTTTTATTAAATTGTTCATTTTTTCAATATACCTTATTTAATAGGGCTTACATCATTCCTGATTTATCCTTTGTTCTGAACTTGCATCAAAATATTGGGGATATAGTTTCTCTCTACAATCCGGACAAATGCCATGTGTGAACTTGATCTCAGGCAAACGTTCACTAATGTAATATTCAGGTTCGATCCAGATATCTTTATTACCCTCTTTATCTTTAATTTTTTTACAGCTGGCACAAATTGGGATAAAACTACCCAATTCATCCGTCATCTTCTTAGCTTTTTCAACCTTTTTAAACAATTCTTTCTGTTCAGTTAAATCATACAAAGTCAGAAAAAATGCCGGCTCCAACTGAATTTCGATTTTTATTAATCTAGCCCGCACATAGCGTAGCGAGTCCTGGGCGTTAACCATTTCAAACTCAAATGTCTCAGATGCTTTATTGGTTTTACCGCGAATTGTATTTAATTTTTCTTCTAAATTGTCAAATATTAAAAGTTCCTTAATTGGAAAACCGGCAAGTTTATTTTGATTATGACCCATAAGCCGGGCAAAGGCCTGATTGGTAATTAAAAGTTTTGAATTTTTTAAAATCGCCATTGCATCCCGGGAGCCTTCTACGATTTTTCTATATTGCTCTTCTTTCTGTCTAAGGCGTTTATTTTGTTCTCGAATTTTTTGATTGGCTTTATGTAATTTCAGAGCCTGATGGATGGCATTAGCGATCATTTGTCCGCTAGTATCTTTTAATAAATAGTTATAACTCTCAACAGTTTTTACTCTATGTAATAGCTCCGGATTTTCGTGAGCTGTTAAAAAAAGAATTGGAAGATCATGATTTTGATGGATTTTTTTAGCAGTTTCAATCCCATCCAGCTCTCCATCCAGTTCAATATCCATGAGGATTATATCTATATCATCATGCTTCTTTAGATATTGAATAGATTCCTGGCCATTGTTCAAGACTTGCACCGCAAAACCATGTTTCTTTAGCCTGGTTGTTTCGGCTAGAACTGTTACTGGCTCATCATCAACAAGTAGAATTTTACTTTTATGCATTATTGCTCCTTACCGGCCGGATTATTTTTTTGTTTGATTCTCACAGACTCAAGAGTTTGTTTATAAACTTCGGAAAACTCGTGTATATCCTTTTCCAGAAGTGATTTATCTTTTTGATTTAATGTTTGTTCGATTGATTTTGCAGTTTCTCTCAATTTTTGGGCATAAATATTCATTGCCATGCCTTTGATTGTATGGGCTATCCTCTTAAGTGACTTAAAATTCTCTTTTTCGTAGGCCTGTAATAATTTATAATGGTAGTCCGGAAGAATGTTAATTGTCTTGTTGATCAACTGCTGTGTAACCTCTTCACCATATTCTTGCTTAACCTTTTTATAATCAAAAAATTCTGTCCTCTTGGCCAGTCCGGAAATTTCAGAGAAATCTGATTTGCTCTGCTGTTCAAACTCTAAGTCTAAATTTCCTGCAATAATTTCAATTAAATTATCTTTATCAATTGGCTTCCCCAAAAAAGTGTTCATTCCAGCTTCTATACAGGCTGCTTTTTCTTCTTTTAGCACACCGGCTGTGAGGGCTACTATGGGGATGTTATCATCCTCTTTTCTTATAATTTGAGTTGCATTTAGACCGTCCATGATTGGCATTTGGATATCCATTAAAATCAAATCAGGATGCTGCTTTCTATATTTGTTGATGGCTTGTTTACCATTGTCTGCCTCTATAATCTCGGCATTAGGAAAAAATTCTGATATAATATTTTTCGAAAGCATCATATTCATCTCGTTATCTTCAGCAATCAAAAGTTTAAACTTTTCATATATTATATGATCTTCTTGATCACCAGTAGTTTCTTTGGTCTGTGCTGATGAGCTATTGGTAAAATATTGAATGGTTGAGCGCAATTTTTTCTGCTTAACCGGTTTTTCCAGACTTATGTCTATACCAAATTCGTCTAAGTCGGCATATGTAATATTTTTTTCTGCTGAACTATATAGGAGGATAGTTGGCTTCTCACCCTGGATTTCAGTAATCTCCCGAGCGGTTTGGAGACCATTCATATCAGGCATATGATAATCGATAATTACCAGATCAATCTTTTTATAGAATTTTTTGTATTTCTCGATACCTTTTTTGCCATTGCTGGCTAATAGAGACTTTATATTCCAATTACTAAGCATATTTTCTAGAATTGTGCGGTTGTTTTCATTGTCATCAATTACCAGGCTCTTATTAATTTTTATATTTTCTTGTCTGGATTGCTGCTTCTCTACTATTTCTACTTCCAGAGAAAAACTAAAAGCAGAGCCTTTGCCATATTCACTTTCAACTTTTAATTCTCCGTCCATTTTCTCTACTAAATGTTTTGAGATAGTAAGACCTAGACCCGTCCCCCCATATTTGCGGGAAGTCGAACCATCAGCCTGGGTGAAAGAATTAAATATTTTTTCTTTTTGGTCTTTTTTAATTCCAATCCCTGTATCCCTTACAGTGAAAGTTATCCTGGCTTTATTTTCTTCCTGCTTTATTAATTTGGCTTTTAATTCAATCTCGCCCCGTTTGGTAAATTTAATCGCATTATTTAATAAATTGACCAGAACCTGTCTCAGCCTGACCGGATCGATAAAGACTATGCTAGGGATATCCGGATCAATGTTTATTAATAATTCAAGACCTTTGTTATGAGCCTTCATTTTTATTATGTCAGCTGTTTTTTCCAGAAGATTGATGAGATCAGTCTCAGTTCTGTCTAATTCCAGGCGACCAGCCTCAATTTTAGAAAAGTCAAGGATATCATTGATCAGAGCCATTAAGGATTGGGCTGAGATATTGACATTTTTGAGATAGTCACGTTGAGTATTGTTTAATTCTGTATCTAACACTAACTCAGTAAAACCGATCACACTATTTAGAGGAGTTCTGATTTCATGACTCATATTGGCTAAAAATTCACTTTTAGCAACATTGGCTGCCTGGGCCTGGGCCGCCAACTTTTGCGCTTCTACAGACTGTACTTTTAGTTTTTTATTTAATTTTTTCAGATTCCGTTCTGCTTCTTTCTGCTTGGTAATATCATGAAAAATAGTGAGAATATATTCTTCTCTATTAACATCTACAAATCTGGAATACATTTTGGTTATAAGTTTTGATCCGTTTAAAGTAGTTAGTTTAATCTCCAGGCCTTCAACCGCACCTTTATCATGGAGGCTCTTCAAAAATTTTTTCCGCTCCCTATTAGTATATAAATTAAGATCTGTTGTGGACTTTCCTATAATATCTTCCTTATTACCCTCTATCTTTTCACAAAATATATCATTAACCTCTAATAACATGCCGGTATGGGTTTCTGTTAACGTCATTGGTTGCGGGGAATGGTTGAATATTGTTCTAAAACGTTCTTCACTTTCTTCCAGGGCGTTTATTATTTTTTTGCGTTCAGTAATGTCGCGGGCTATCCCCAGAAAGGCAACAATATGGCCCTGATCGTCTTTCATAGGTGAACCCGTACTTGTATGCCATCTATATCTGCCATCTTGGTGTTTTACCCGGTATTCTACCCCTTTGCGTTTTTCACCGGTAGTTATTACTTTCTCGAAAAACTCTTGAACTTGAGGAATATCCTCAGAATAGACAAAATCTTTGAAATTTTTGCCCAATACTTTTTCTGACTCATGCCCCAGGATTTCCTTCCAATTGGGAGAGATATATGTAAAATCACCCTCAAGAGATGTTGAGAAAATTATATCATTGGCATTTTCAACAAAAGAACGGAACTTTTCTTCACTTTCTCGTAAAGCCTGCTCAGCCTTTTTTTGCTCAGTAATGTCCCGCACGGCAGTGACCCTTAACTTTTTATCGCCATCCCTAAAATTGCGAGATTGGATCTTAGCCGGAAAAGTAGTGCCATCTTTTCTTTGGGCCTCTATTTCATAGGCCTTTGTGCTATTTTTATTTATATTTTTCCGTATTTTTGCATGGTATTGGACTGGAACACATTTTTTTATAATATTTTGTCCAAATAATTCTCCATGTTCATAACCTATCATTTTTGAAAGAGATTTATTACCATCTATTAATTTACCATCATTATGAATGAGAATTCCTTCAAAACTAAGATTAGACAGTTTTTGATATCTGTCTTTACTTTCCTGGAGTTTCTTTTGGGTCTTTTTAAGCTTGTTAATGCTAATATGGATGCCACAGGCCCTTAGAGCTTTTCCCTTATTATTCCTTTCTGTGACTCTGCCGCTATCCATGATCCATACCCAGTTGCCTGATTTGTGTTGCATCCTAAATTCAGCTTTATAAAAATTTGTTTCCCCTTTAAGGTGGGCTTTTAGTTCATCCTTTGCTATAGGCAGGTCTTCAGGATGTACTAATTTTTCCCAGGTACTAATATGGGGCTCGATTTCATCTAAAGAATATCCCAGCATTGTAGCCCAATTACGATTAAATTTCACTTCTCCTGTCTTAATATTCCAATCCCAGGTGCCTAGATTACCGCCCTCCACAGCCAATTCTAATTGTTCCTTGGTTTCTTTTAATTTTCTTGCGGCTTCCATGTTCTCTGTAATATCGCGGGCAGCAGCATAGATCAAATCTCCTGAAGGCGCTGAGCGCCATTCAAGATATCGATAAGAGCCATCTTTACACTCATATCGATTAACGAAATTGATAACTTCTTTTTGAGATTCAAGTCTGGCAATGGCATCTACTGTAGCTTCCAGATCATTAGGATGTACAAAATTCAAAAATTTGCTACCTTCTAATTCATTCTTGTTATAACCCAGTACTCTTTCCCAGGTTTTGTTTACTTTGACAAAATATCCGTCAGTATTAGCAATACATAATAGATCCAGATTAATCTTAAAAAATTGTTCCAGACGATTTTTACTATCCTTCATTTTCTTTTCAGCAAGCTTGCGCTCACTAATATTGCGGGCAATGGAGAGTACATAATCTTCATCATTAATGGTAAATAAGTGCGAACTGATCTCCATCGGAATTGTAGCCCCATTTTTAGTAGTATGGGACATTTCAAAAGTGCTTTTTCCTTCTTGTAGAATTTCTTTAAAAATTCGATCTCTTTTTTCTGATTTAACAGCTGCATCTATATTTGAGGGAGTCATATTCAGGAATTCTTCTTTTGTATATCCCAGGGTTTCACAAGCCAAATCATTTACTTCTACAAATTTTCCGGGTTTCTGATCCTTTGTAATACCATGCATAAAAATTGCATCATTGGCATTATCGAATATTGCCCGATACTTTTTTTCTTTGAGTTGCAGTTCATCTTTTGCTTTTCTTATTTCTGTCACATCCCTGACATTTTCCAGAACATATTCAACCTCTTGCTCATCGTTAAATATGGGGATCACACTGATCTCCTTGGAACTACCATCGATTGGATTTACATCCTCATACCATCTCTCTTTACCGTCTTGAAAAGTCTTGGCTGGAGGGCAATATTCACAAGGAGAATCAAGATCTTTTAAAACCTTATAACATAAAGGCTGGTCTTTTCTTTTTTCCCTGGGGACCCATTCGTGATCCGTCCAATTACTTAAAACAATGTGATAATCTTTGTCAACAACCACTAGTAAACTATCAATGGCATTTAAAGTACTGCGCAGGATGCCTTCGAACTCATTGCGTTTGTTTTCGGCTGTTTTTCTTTCGGTGATATTTTGCAGCTGTTCGATTATAAAAGAAATTTTTTGATCCTCATTTAAAATAGGATTGGCTGTCGCTTTTACATATTCCTTTAGCTCAGGAATGAACTTTTCAACGCTTTCACTTTCCTTAGTTTCTAATGTCTTCCTGGTAGGGCATATATCACATTCTTTTTCTCTGCCTAGTAATTCATAGCATTTCTTTCCAATCACTTCTTGTGCTGATTTACCTAGCATTTCATAACCGGCTTCATTATATCTGAGAATAGTATGATCAGGTTTTTGAAAACCAACTACATTGTTTATGCCGTTTAGCATACCTTCCAGAGTTTTGGTTTTTTTCTCAAGTTCTAATTCTGTCTTCTTCTGTTGGGTAATATCGATTACAATACCGATGATTCGCATATATTCTGAACTTTCGGCCTGCTCTGTAATTTTCCCGACATCACGAAAATATTTATAATCTCCAGCTTGGGTTTTTATTCTATACTCTACCTCATAGCGTTCTGCCTGGCCATTAAGATGTTGACGCATGGCTTGCATAACTTGTTTGTGGTCTTCAGGATGTACTAAATCTGTAAAATCTTCATAGGTATTGAAATGATCAGGATTGTAACCCAGCATCTCTGCTTTTTTATCATCAAAAATGACTTTTCCGGATGGTAGTTGCATTTCCCACCAGGCAAGATTACCAGCCCGCATGCCAGCTTCTATACGTTCTGTAAGACTCTTTCTAACTTCTGCATATGTTTTATTTTCACTCTGATTGGGATGCTTTGCTTTCTTCTCCTTTATTTTTTGTTCACTAAAGTCAGAAGTAGCCAATTCATTTTTTAAGTCATCAACCATATTTTTAATAAAAGTGATAAAATAATATTTTTCTGAAGATTTTATTTCTATTTTATAATATTTTTTCTGCGAGCCGGAGTGCAGGGCTAATTCCTCATAGCCCCCCTTGGTTCCAACCTTTTTGCATATTTCAATCAAATCAGAATCAGGCTTGCCAATCTGTTCTAGAATTTTGCTTGATTTCTCACCTATTATCTCCTCTTTTTGAAGGCCAGC
>JAIPHI010000119.1 GCA_021735285.1 Fidelibacterota bacterium
ACCCAGGAAAGTGGTCTGGCAACAATTGGAAAAGTAGATGGCCAGGATTCGGAAATCAAAGCTGAATCCCTAGAAACATCAACTGTGGATCTGGCTGACCAGTTTACCAAATTAATTGAGGCTCAGAATTCTTATCAGGCCGCAGCCAAAGTTATCAATACATTTGAAGAGGTAGCAACTCAAGCTTCACAATTAAAGAGATAATTGATATTGAATTATTAACTATATTTGACAAGCTATAAAATGAGAATAAAGAATAAACATATTATTACAGCGGATTCCCAAGCCAGGGGATCCAGCTGTTTTAATATGGATTTGAACAACTTCTTATAAAGATTTAATAAGTATTTAGAATAACTAACTAAAGAGAGATTTAATCAAATTATGGATATTGCAACAATTCTGGGAATAGTATCTGGACTAGGATTAGTGACTATGGCCATCATGGGCAAGGGCTCCATTGTTACTTTTATTGATATACCATCTATGCTGATTGTTTTAGGAGGTACATTTGCTGCAATTTTTGTTAATTTTACAATCAAAGAAGTAATCGGTGTGCTGAGTGTTGTAAAAAAAGCTTTTGAGAATCACGAAAAATCGGATCTGGAATTAATTAATAATTTTGAAAGCCTGCCAGTCAAAGCAAGAAAAGAGGGCATCCTGGCAATCGATCGTTCTTTAAGAGATATTGATGACGAATTTATGCGAGAAGGTTTGGAACTGGCTGTGGATGGAACTGACCCGGAAGTTTTACGCGATATCATGGAATCGGAGATCAACTACACTATAGAAAGACACAAAAAAGGACAAAAGATATTTATGTCCTTAGGTAATTTTGCACCGGCCTTTGGCATGATCGGAACTCTTATCGGTTTAATTAATATGCTTCAGGGACTGGAAGATTCAAGTAGCATTGGAAGTGGAATGGCTGTCGCCTTAATCACTACTTTCTATGGAGCTTTGATGGCAAATCTTATCTTTTTACCAATTGCCGGGAAATTAAAAATACGTTCAGATGAAGAAATTATAATCAAGGAGATGATCATCGAAGGAGTACTTTCGATTCAATCCGGAGACCATCCTCGTAATATAAGAACAAAATTGCTTAATTATTTGCCACGAGCAGAAAGGGAAAATTACAATTCTGTAAATCCGCATAAGCCCGAAGACGAAACAGGTTGAAATGGCTAGAAATAATAAAAATAACGATGATCTTGATCAACCATCATCACCAGCCTGGATGACTACATATGGCGATATGATGACTTTACTTCTGTGTTTTTTTGTGCTTTTACTATCATTTTCAACTATTGATAAGATCAAATTTTCTAAAAGCATGCGGGCCCTGCAAGGAGCCTTGGGAATAATGCCGCGTATGCAAAGAGTGAGTTCATCCAAGCAGAGCAGCCTGGATAGTGAAAAGATCATCAATAAGATGAATCTTGAAGAAAAGGTTAAACAATTAAAAGAATTATCTAAAAGTCTGGGGTATGAAGAAGAAGTTGAGGTACTTTTTAACGAAGGCGGTTTATTAATCAGATTGGGAAATAAAGTATTATTTGACCTGGGTGAAGCAGAACTCAGAAAGTCAGCGTACCCTATTCTCACATTTGTAGGTAATACAATCAAAGAGCACAACGCCGATGATGTGATTGTAGGCGGACATACAGATAATTTACCAATAAGTAGTTCTATTTATCCTTCAAATTGGGAACTTTCCATAGCCCGCTCTTTATCTGTTGTAAAATTCATGATCGACTCTGTAAATGTACCACCCAAAAAATTAATTGCCGCAGGATTTTCTCAGTATCATCCTCTCAAGCCCAATGATACTCCTGAAAATCGTCAAAAGAATCGTCGTGTTGAATTTATGTTCAACTGGTAAATAATTCTAATTTTTCCAATATTCATTTACTATAATAATTTTTCATTTAAATTCATACAGCATACCTATATTTCATTCTAATATAATATTTTTGGGACTAGGAAAAAGATAAATCAGGTAGGAAATAATTTCCACTATTGAATAATTTCATTCACCTTACAATCCAATGATTTCTACTCTTTATACTTCAGATTGATTCTATCATTATTGGCAATACTATGTTCTACTTATAGACCAATCAATCCACTTTTATAGTTTTTTAGACCAGCATGCAGAAATAATTTACTTATAAGATACTTCCCCCTCCTTTGCTTATCTATAAGTATTTATTTATATGGAGTACAAAAGTGTCTATGGCATAAATTTTGACCTTCTTTATTTGGATTGATAGAAAAGTGAATTTTGAACTTGTATAAATCATAAACTAGGTAATCTCTAAATGGCCAAAAAGAACCAAAAGGATAGCAAAAAGAAAGCTACTAAAAAAAGTAAAAAGAAAAATAAAGTTAGTAAAAAATCAAAACCTAAGAAAAAAAGTTCAAAGGAACAGATAAAATGGATTGCATTAATAATAGGTACAATCTTGGCTTTAGGCGGTACCACATTGTTAGCTAAATATGTTCTCTGGCCTCAGTTCAAAAAGTACAAGGATCAAAAGCAAGTTGAAAAAAAGGTGAAAGAGCAAAAAGAGGATAAATTAGGTCCAATTTATACAATTGGTGATTTAACTGTCAATCCATTTGGTTCAAACGGCTTAAGGTTTGTAATTGCAGAAGTAGCACTAGAAGCAACATCGGAGGAATCATTGGCGGAAATCGAGAAACGAGAACCTCAAATAAAAGATCTGCTCATTCGCTATTTTCGGCAAAGATCAACCAAGCAGATATTAAACCCAGCTTTTCAAGATTCCTCGACAATTAAGTTAAGAAAAGAGATAAATAAAAGACTGTATAAAGGTACTATTGACAGTCTATATTTTCTCAAATTAGTAGTACAATAAACAAACAGGTGCTTAATGTCTAAGGTATTATCACAAGAAGAAATTGATGCCCTTTTAACCAGTGTTGGTGATGGAGAAGATGCTGAAAAAGCGAAAGCGAATATTCAGAAGAAAAAGAAAGTAACTCTCTATGATTTTAAACGACCACACCACGTTTCAAAAGAACAGTTTCGCCTGCTCGACAATATACATGAATCTCTAATTAGTAAACTTGGAGTTTTCTTATCAGCACAGCTAAAAATGATCGTTGAAATGGACATCATTGGAATTGATCAGATAATGTATTCTGAATTTGTCATGTCTATCTCTTCTCCATCTGCATTATACGTAGGCGAATTTGATAATCCTTACTCTAAATTCATCCTTGAAATTAGTCCTCAATTTATTGCTTTGGCAATTGAAAGACTATTTGGCGGAAAAGGAACCTACACTTCAGCCAATCACCACGTTTCAAATATCGAACAGAAAATAATGAAAAGAATTATCGATAAGATTGCAACTGAAATTGCAAATAGCTGGCAAAACATTCAGGAATTTAATTGCGCATTCAATCGTTTTGAGCACAATGCCGAATTTGTTCAAATTGCTTCCGCATCAGAACCTGTAGTGGTTGTCTCGATTGAAATTAAATTAAGAGAACATACCACAATGATCAATCTTTGTTATCCTCACGTCTGGATTTCCGAAATACTTTCCAACCCTCATCTACAAGAAGAGATAATGCTAGGAAATAAGGGCTCTGAAAATGACCAAATCCAATTGTTAGAAGAAAATTTACAGTTTACTCCCACTGATTTGAGAGCAATTGTAGGCAAGACTGAAATATCAGTGCAAGAATTTATTGAACTCCAAAAGGGCGATGTAATACTTTTAGATAAGAACATAGACGATAGCATTGTGACCTATGCCCAAAATCAACCTATGTTTAAAGCTAAAATAGGTCAAAAACGAAATAAATATGCTATCAAAATATGTGAGATGTTAAAAGGAGATAAGAATGAAAATTGAACAAATTATGGCCGAATTCCCTTCCAGTTTTGAGTCATTAATAACACCAATCAAAGAGTCTCTAAACCAGCTCTGTGGCCACTCACTTGAAATAGATCATCAATTTATAGATGGAAACGACATTGACAAATTGCTTGAAAAAGAAGACTTGCCCCGCGTATTTATCATATTTGTTGGTAAAACTGATCAGGAATGGTCGCACTGGTTTTCTGTGCCCCCTCAATTAGTTGCTAATATTTTCGCCTGGATGATAGGCGATGAAGCCGGAGGCGCATTGGAAGAAGAACACCTGGAAGGTATAGGGGAAGCTCTCAATCAAATTTTTGGCCAATTGCAAACATTTTTAGAAGTACAAGACCAAGCTATAGATTTCGAAGACCTCAAAATTGCTAAAATTGAAGAGCTTGAGGAATTATCTGATGAAAACCAGGATAGTGAAGTTGTTGCTATTAATTATAAAGTTGCAATAGCAGATGATAGTTACTCTGTTAATCATTATTACTGGACAGAAAATCCAAAAGTGGAAGAAAAGCAAGAAGCTCCTAAAGCCGCAGAAGAGCAAGTTAGCGATGAGCCGCAGGTGCAAGTCAATCCAGTTGAATTTGAAGATTTCTCATCAGGTAACAATGATTCGCAGGGTCCCCGCAATTTAGATATGTTAATGGATGTTCAATTAGAAGCCGTAGTAGAACTGGGTCGGAAGACAATTCCCATTAAAGATGTACTAAAACTGGGTAAAGGTTCTATCATCGAATTGGATAAGACTGCCGGGGAATCACTTGAAATATTTATTAACGGACGCAAATTGGCTGAAGGCGAGGTAGTAGTTGTAGATGAGCAATTCGGGATTAGAATTACCCACTTGCTGGAGCCTAAAGAAAGGATTAAAAGTTTACAATAAATGTTTAAAAAATCACAAAATAAATCAGACAGAATTAAATCCTATATTGTTGCCTTAATATTCATCTTTATCGCTGTCATCGGAATCTGGTTGACATTTTCCGGTTCCAGCCATAATAAGCCGGAAAAAACCGAGCAACAAGCAAAAATTACTACAACGGATTCAACATCCAAACCAAGTCAACCTGATCAGTTTAACGGAGATTCCACCTCTTTTACCGGATACAACAGAAAAAGTAATAATTCTTCCGGAAAAATTATAAAGACGATCGTTATTGCTGTGCTTTTTCTCGTTTTCTTAACAATCGGACTAATAATTTTTAAAAGAAAATTCAATACTTCTAAGATTTCCGGAATGGATATGGAAGTACTTGGTAAAAGACATTTTGGTCAAAAACAATTCATCATTATGACCCGCGTCGAAAACAAAAAACTACTTTTAGGAGTAACTGATCATTCCATTAATTTGATCAAAGATTTTGGTGAAATAGAGGAAGGTAATGAGGATTATCACAGCCCCGATAGTGAGGGCAAATCTGAGAGCTCTTTTCCAAAAATAATCAAACAGATCAGTATAAACAAAGACTAGTCAAAAAATTAAAAATGAATAGAAAATCAAAAATAATAATTTTACTAATATTAATAGTATTGCCGGTCCTGATCCAGGCTCAGTCACCTTTACCAAAAGTCACACTTGGCCTGGAAGAGACCGAGAATCCGGAAGACTTTGTTTTAAGTATCAAAATAGTATTGCTATTAACTATTTTGACTCTGGCTCCTTCTATTTTAATCATGATGACTTCTTTTACCCGTCTGATCATAGTATTTCATTTTCTAAGAACAGCCTTAGCAACTCAAACTGTACCTTCCAATCAAATATTAGTCGGCTTAACTCTTTTTATTACTTTCTTTATTATGAAACCGGTTATTAATGATATTAATGAGGATGCTATCCAGCCCTATTTACAAAAACAAATTAACCAAAAGGAAGCTTTAAATAGAAGCAAACAACCGGTCAAAAAATTTATGCTGGGCCAAACTAATGAAAGTGATCTGGGCCTTTTTGTAGATCTAAATAATCAAAGCAGACCCAGTTCTCCGCAAGACCTAACATTAACTACAATTATCCCGGCTTTTTTAATTAGCGAAATAAAAACAGCTTTCCAGATTGGTTTTCTATTATATTTGCCAATGTTATTAATTGATGCAATTGTTGCCAGTGTATTACTTTCAATGGGTATGTTTATGCTGCCCCCAATGATGATTTCCATGCCACTCAAGATACTACTCTTCGTGCTTGTCGATGGCTGGCATTTAATTGTTGAATCTTTGGTAAAAGGATTTATGTAACTATGAATGAAGATTATGTAATTTTTATTGCTAGAGAAACAATTAAAACAGCAATTTATATTTTGGCTCCTATATTAGGAGCAGGTTTAATTACCGGAATTATAGTCTCTTTATTCCAGACTGTAACATCAATAAAAGAGCAGACTATGACTTTGATTCCCAAAATGGCAGCGGTAGCTCTGGCTGTTATCCTGCTTCTCCCCTGGTATCTGGATGTGATCCTTACTTTTACTGAAAATATCTTTGAACAAATAGCAATGATGGGACAGTAATCATGTTTGAAATTATAGACCAGTTAGAAAATTTATTACCCGGATATATGCTCGTGTTTGCCCGCATATCTGGTCTATTAATTAGTTTACCTATACTTAGCTCACCTCTGATTAATAAAAAGACAAAGGTATTAATGACTATCCTTTTCACTTTTATCATTGCGCCAGGATTAACTGTTGAATTTCCGGAAGTAAGTACATTATCCAGCCTGGTAATACTTATAGTTGTAGAAGTATTTGTTGGACTTACAATCGGATTTGGTACTTTGGTGATTTTTGAAAGTTTTAACATGATCGGCGCTATTATGGGACGTCAAATGGGATTATTTATGGCCCGGGCTATCAATCCTATGACTCGCCAACAAAGTAATGTAGTTAGTCCTTTTTTAACCTTGATTCTTATAGTTTATTTTCTGGTTACAAATTCACATTACATCTTTATTCGAACAATTTTTGAAAATTTTAGGGTAATCCCCATAGGTATGGCAACTTTCCCCGGTTCCCAGGGGAGGACAATGATAGCAACGGGTAGTACTGCCTATCATATTGCAATTAAATTTGCCGGTCCTACTATTATTTTTCTGCTTCTACTCCAGATAGCTACAGCCTTTAGCGTACGGGTTATGCCTCAAATGAATGTCATGTTTGTCATGCTACCTTTGAGAATCGGGTGTGGATTGTTTGCACTCATGACATCTCTTAAAATATTTCAATTAATTTTTGATTCATTTTACAATGATATTTTTCAATATATCAATACAACCTTAATGCATTTAAAGGGTGCCTAATATGGCTGATAAACCAGCCCAGGAAAAAACAGAAGAACCTACGGCTCGTAGAAGAGAGAAAGCTCTCGAGGAAGGTCAAGTTCCCCGCAGTCAAGAAATCAATTCTGCCGGGATCATGCTGATAGGGATATTTATTATTAGTTATATTGCCTTTAATAGTATCTCTGAATTAACTGATTTATTTCAATATATATATTTTAATATATCACAAATTGATATTACTGTCGATTCATTGCCTGCCCAAACAGTCCATATCATCGGTTTTCTAACTAAAAATTTCGGCGTTTTCTTTCTGGGTATTTTTATTACCGGTATTATAGCCAACCTGGCTCAGGATAAATTCAAAGTCCACTTAAGTAAAAAGGCTATCAAACCTAAATTATCAACAATTAATCCAATAGAAGGTTTTAAAAAACTTTTCTCCCCCAATTCATTAGTAGAATTAATAAAAGGTGTTCTAAAACTGGCTATTGTGGGTTATATTGCCTACTTCATTCTGAGAAAACATATTGTAAATAACCATTTCTGGGTTCTTCATAACGTTACGGTCGCCGAACAACTTGCCTTTTTAGGAAAAATATTTATTGAACTTGGAGTGAAAATTGGGGCAGTACTTTTCATTATGGCTCTTTTTGACTTTGCCTATCAAAAGTGGCGGCATGAGAAAAAATTGAAGATGACCAAACAGGAAGTCAAAGAGGAACGTAAACAGTATGAAGGGAATCCTCAAGTAAAATCCAGAATTCGGTCCTTACAAAAGGAGATGTCGCGCAATCGAATGATGGCTGACGTTCCCGATGCTACAGTGGTTGTGACAAATCC
>JAIPHI010000120.1 GCA_021735285.1 Fidelibacterota bacterium
GTCTTTGTACTCGGTATCTACAAAATCTGCCCGGTCAATTGCCTGCATGGCCTGGATTACCTGCTTATCCTTGATGCCCCGGGATTTAACCTGCGTCTCGATCATTTTTTTGTTATCTTGAGCATTTCTTCGCATTTTTACTCAACTCCCTATTTATAAATATATATGCATTTTTGCAGAACATCAATCAACAGTGGATTACTATTATTAATCGCCATTATGTAAAATTTCCATGTAAATAATTGTTAAAATATTTTAACATTGATCATGATCAAGCAAAATTTTCAATAATTATAATGAATCTTAGCGAGCCGTTTGATCCCGGTATTTTATTATATTATCAAAAAGTTGCGTAATTTGCTGGGCTTCAATTGATTGTTAAGTTTATAATTAATTTTTATGACATAGATATCAATTTTATTTGGAAAAAATATTTTATGATAAGCTTTTCAATGGCTAATTTTAAAAGTCAAATATTGCGAATATAGTTTATGAATGGCTTTACATCTTTATCAAATAAAAGAAATGGGTGAGAAATGAAACATAGCATACAATTCATATCGAAAATATTGATTGTTTTAGTTGTGCCTTTATTTTTAATAGCTAAAGTGTATCAACTTGATCTGGAACAGAGTCTTGACCGGGCAATGGAGCAAAGTTACCGCATGCGAACTTTGCGGGAAGATTTGAATCAAGCTGAGTTTCAATTAAAGGTGGCTACTCATATGTTCCGTACAAATGTTGAGATGAATTTCACTCTCCCTGATTACACTGAGACGATACAGCAATTTCAAGATAGTCTGGGTACTTATTATACCTATCTTAAGCAATCGACATATGAAGGTAACCTGACAATTAACCAGCCCTTACCCACGGATGGTAATCTATATATCAGAGCCGGTGTTTATACTTTACAGGATTTTCATAGAGAGCGCACCGATGCTAAATTATCAACCAGAATTGGCTTCACCCAACCTCTGGAAGCTTTTTTTACTTACAATAGTCTGAAAGCGTCTTTGGAAGAGGCTGAGCTTGAATATGAACGCCAGCAAAAACAATTGGATCGGGCCAAGCTTGATATGGAATACAGAATTACTAATGCCTTTTTTCAGCTGGTAAAATCGAGAGAACGCAAAAAAATATCCAAGCAGGCACTTAAAAATCAACAGGAAGCCTATGATCTTGCTTTAAATAAATATAAAGCGGGAGTTATTCCCGAAGTGCAGGCCTTACAGATGGAAGTGGATCTGGGAGAAGCCCAAAATAGCTATGAAACAAATCGTTCCAGGGCCAGAGAAGTAGCCAACGATTTTAAACAACTCCTTGATATTGCATTATCAGATTCTGTCGACCTTAGTTATGATCTCCAATATCAGGTGGTTTATGTGGATAAATCAAAAGCTGTAGATTTAGCCTTACAAAATCGTCTTGAAATTCAGGAACAGAAGATAAATAAGAGGTTAGCGAAATTGGAAATAAAACGCCGCAAAGTGAATGGTCAAATTACTGGTAATATATCCGGATATTACGATTTTCAAGGAGTTGATAGAGATAAAATTCATCCTGCTTATTCAGAATTATTTCAAGGGGCCTATGAAAATCTAACTGATCGGCCTGGCAATCGAGGTGTTGCTTTAACTCTTTCTATTCCGGTTTGGGATTGGGGAGTAAATGAAGCCCGGGTAGAAGCTGCAAGATCACGGTTAAGACAGGCTGAGTATGCAGTCAGAAATGAAAAAGTTAATGTAAAAAAAGATGTTATTGCTACTGTGGACCAGCTGCGCACCAGTTTAAATAATTTGAAATTGCTGGAAAAGAATGTCAAAGTGGCAGAAAAAAGCTATAATATTAGTAAAAAAAGATTTGCTAATGGTGATATAAGCAGTCAGGAATTAGCCCTGGAAAGAGACCGGCTCAATAAAACTCATATTTCCCACTTGGAAGCATTTATTAATTACAAATTATCTCTGGCTGATCTTAAGCGTAAAACATTTTATGACTTTAAGAAGGATAAATCGATTCTTTGATCAAACAAATTGGTAGCAGCATATAATAATTGTATTAATATATAAAGTACGGCTTTGTATTGTTTGTTAACTTCCCATTGGGGTGGTCTAAATATAAAATTTAGAGCGATTTAAAGATATCTGTCCGGAGACGTACCATTTCTTAATTATTAAAAAGAGAATCCACTGATTAATCTAAGTATAATAATGCAAATTAACGGTTTATATTAATAGAATATAACCCCAAGGCCCCATTGTAGGGATATATTCCCTGACAGAAAGTTGTCTAAAAAATATATGAAATAGTGCGAAATTTATTGATTCATTGTCCGCAAAAATTCACGATTGTTCTTGGTCTTTTTCATCTTATTCCGCAAAAATTCCATAGCTTCGATGGGATTCATTTCTGACAATAATTTACGGAGAACCCAAATTCTAGACAATTCTGCTGCTGATAGAAGCAGTTCCTCTTTTCTAGTACCGGTTTTATTAATGTGCATAGCCGGGAAGATACGTTTGTCACTAAGGCGTCTATCCAGTACCATTTCCATATTACCGGTGCCTTTAAATTCTTCAAAGATCACATCATCCATCCGACTTCCGGTTTCAATTAAGGCTGTTGCAATGATTGTTAGACTACCGCCTTCTTCGATATTACGAGCTGCACCAAAAAATCCTTTTGGCATTTGCATCGCATTGGCGTCAATTCCACCACTCAGAATTTTACCACTATGGGGAACCACAGCATTGTGTGCTCTGGCCAGACGAGTAACACTATCGAGCAAGATTACAACATGATAGCCCAATTCAATCAAACGTTTAGCCTTCTCAAGGACCATCTCTGCAACTTCGATCTGTCTATCCGGTGGCTCATCAAAGGTAGAGCTAACAACTTCAGCATCAACAGATCGCTCCATATCCGTAACTTCTTCCGGTCGTTCGTCAATAAGTAGCACAATCAAGATCACTTCCGGATGATTGATTGTAATGCTATTGGCGATTTGCTGTAAGAGGATCGTTTTTCCGGTCTTAGGCTGAGCAACAATCAGACCTCTCTGTCCTTTACCAATAGGACAAAGTAGATCCATGATTCGCATGGATAGGTTTTTACTATCGTTGGTTTCCATCTGTAGTCTGCTCTCAGGGTAGAGAGGAGTTAACTGTTCAAAAGGAGTGATTCTGGGGATTTCTTCCGGTTCTAACATATTAACAGCTTCTACGCGTAGTAAGGCATAATACTTCTCTTTATTCTTGGGTTCCCGAATGAATCCATAAACTTTGTGTCCGGTTTTCAATTCGAATTTTTTGATTTGAGAAGGGGAGACGTAAATATCATCAGCACCCTGGAGGTAGCTGAATCTTTCTGAGCGAAGAAAACCATAGCCTTCTTTCATAACTTCTAAAGTTCCGGAGCCAAACATATATCCTTGCTGGTCGGCTTTGGCCTCTAGAATTTTTAGAATTAGTTCTTTCTTCTTTTTACCCTTATAATTCTCAACGCCCATCTCTTTTGCAATTTCTGTCAGATCTTTCAATTTTTTCGATTTTAAAGTTGAAATCGATAAATCAGTACTCATAAATGTTCCTTTTATAAATCATAAATATTAGTTTAAATTATTAAATAGAAAGTAAATCAGGAATGATTTAGCAGCACGGAATGTTAATTCATATTTAATTAAAATGCAAACAATTTTTTGAAATGTATGATAGATATAATTTAATTATGGCAAATCATATATTTATCATACTTTGTCTCTATAAAAATTAAAATGCTATATATACATATTTAGCCAGCCCATGTGTTCCAGTTATTAACCATAACGCACGCTCCTTTCTCGAATAATGGGTTTTAAGATTATCGAGTTTATCTATTTTGTTTATTTCTAATTGGGGATACATCCGTTTCCAATTCTCATAAAGTTGATGGCTATCATAGTATTTAGATTGAGGAATAGGGAAAAGATACACATTTTTGGTATATTTATTTAAAATCCGCCCAATTTCTTTATATTCTTTATCTTTTTTTAATGCGATTATAACATTTAAATCAAAGTCAGGATACATTATTGCTAAATTTTTGAGTATTTTTTTCAATGCCTTCGGATTATGACCTACATCATAATATGTAATGGGATTCTTGTGGACTAATTCTAAACGACCTCGCAAGTGAACGTTTTCGATTCCCTTTCTTATGGCTTCGATATTATTTATATTGCCTAAAAGAGATATTACCTGAAGAGCAATCTGTAGATTGTCGATCTGGAAATCACCTAGCAAAGGGTATTTAACATGCGTTAATTCTATATTATCATAGTTTATATTTAGAACCTGCTGATGAAGATCCCTCTTACTTGAATCAATTTTGATGTACTCAGGAGCATAAAATAATTTAGCCTCTTTTGCTACTGCGAATTGTCTTAAAAATGCAAGCACATCCTCACGCTGTCTGCCTGTTGCCCCCTGACTATTTTTTTTGATAATCCCTGCTTTTTCCTTTGTGATTTCGGCCAGAGTATCACCTAAATATTTCTGGTGGTCTTTACTTATATTGGTGATTGCAAATGCTGCCGGAGAAACCACATTAGTGGCATCGAAGCGCCCTCCCATCCCTGTTTCAAGGACAGCATAATCCACATTCTGCTCTTGAAAATAACTAAAAGCTAAACAGGTAACCGCTTCAAAAAAACTTACCTTATTCCTGGTTAGAACAGATTTGTAATTGATGATAAATTTTTCAATAAACGAGTTTTCGATTTTTTGGCCATTAATCTTGATTCTATCATTAAACTCTGTAAGTTCCGGAGAGGTGTACAGGCCTGTTTTATACCCACTTTTCTGTAAAATGGATGCTATGATTGTGCTGACGCTTGCTTTACCATTTGTACCGGCTATATGAATTTTGTGATAATCTTTCTGGGGGTCACCCAGCTTCGCCAATGTAGCAATAGTTCTGGACAAGCCGGGTTTGATACCCTCTTTTTTTAATTTATTCAAAAAGGTATAATAGGCCACTGAATAACTCTTAATTCTTATATTCTGTAATCTGTTGGATATGAATTATGTTGATCTAAGCCTTAAATATAATTACCTGTTGATGATTTTTTAATGAACGACCAGTCCTTTATCAAGGGAATATTCTTTAGAAATTAAATATCCATATTGATAGTTGTTTTTATATGATTATATTTATATCTAATTCTGGAATTTAAATCACTATTTTAAAACACCCCAGTATTAACTTGTCTGTGAATTCAATAATTTCAATTCCTCAGTTCTAGGATAGGAAATTATTTCAAAAAGTATTGACCGATATGTAGCGTGGAATTAATTTCATTATGTACAAATTTAATTAATTTTTTTGATATAAGAAATAGCAAAGACAAATTTATAAGCTGGCTTCAACTTGTTTTTTGTATTCCAGAATACTTTTGGCAGTTGCCCGTGCAATTTTTTCTCTATATTGATTCTGGTTGAGCTTAGCAGCTTCCTGACGATTAGTAATATAACCTAACTCAAGGAGTACTTTCGGCATTGAAGCTCCAATCAACACTATAAAACCAGCCTGCTTTACACCGCGACTCTTTTGCGACAACTCAGAGGAATAGGAATCATTTAAGATTTTGGCAATTTTTTCACTGTCTTTCATATTGGCAGTATGCACCATATTGGCCAGGATGTTTTGTTTGTAATTTTTATACCGTTCCCGGGCAGACTTACTTTCGTATTTAATTACTGAGTTCTCTTTTTTTGCAACCCGGATAGCATCTTCCGCTTTTCCCGGTCTTAATAAATATATCTCAGTGCCATTGACCCTTCTGGAATCACAGGCATTGATGTGAAAACTGATAAATAGATCACCTTCTACTTTATTAGCCATCTCTGTTCTTTTCCAGAGTGGAACAAAGGTATCAGTTTTACGAGTATAAACTACATTTATATTATCATTTTTTTCCAGTATTTTGCCAACTCTTTTGACTACATCCAGGACTAGATCCTTTTCATAAACTCTTTTGCTACCGCGTCCAATCGTGCCCGGGTCCTTGCCTCCGTGTCCGGCGTCAAGCACAATAGTATTAACACCCCATTGTTTGTTGATTTTTTCTACAATATCTTTGCTAAGAGGTAAGAATAGCGAGATCACAATTTGTCCCCGCTTGCTATCAAAGTACATGTCTTTGTCAACAAACTTGTGGTTTAATTTAAAGCCCAAAATAGAGGATTGGCCTTTATTAATCACTTCCAGCCGGGAAATAGACTCAATCGGAATCTCGGATAAAAGATCTTTTGGTTCACATATTCCTTTATAGACTGTGAGGTAGAACCATTCATCTCTTCTAAAAAAACCGGATAGATTTTCCGATGTACAGGTTCCATCTACATCGATTCTGATAACCACTCCGTTATTTTTTTTCTCATAACTTAAAGATTTTAATCTCACTTTGTAGCCGGGTGGAATTTGTCTGGATGGAGTGGTTTCTCTACTTGCAACTTGCTCTTCAGCAGTGCCTTTTTTTAGGACAACTTCTTTTCTATATTTTTCCTTTTCTATTGAATATCGTAATTGTGAATATACTTCGTTTTTTAAAATGGTTAAAAAAGAGTGGACCGGAACATAGATCTGATTATCAATAATTATTGCTGAGTGGGTCATTTTTTTGTTGATTTTGCCGAAACTTAAATACGGACTGCCCCCGGTTATTTTCAAATTTTTATGCGAAAAATAAAGGACTTTCTTACCTAAGGGCTGGTTCTCATAAACTCTGATTTTATTGAGTTGAGCAAAATCATCTATAGAAAAGTATGCTACATTATCAAAATAAACTTCCTCTAATTTTGTTATCAATTGAGAGGATTCCGGATTTATAATTGTTAAAGCACCAAAACCCCGGGTGATTAGTAAAAAAGAAATGAGACAGTATAAAAATTTATTTCTGTAGAGAGTTTTTTTATTTTTCATTAGACTATAAATTAATTTCTAATTGCAGTTCGAAAAGTTTCTTCCGGTTCCACTTATTTTGATTTATTTTTCTCTGCTCTGCATAACTGCACACAAAATATAATAGAAATATTTCATTAATTCTATAATTAATTGTAAAGAAATAACGCCTTCCTGTTCCGTATAAAACAGGTAAATTAAAACGCAATGGAATACCTGGTTCGTAAAGATAAACTCTAGACTCGTAACTATCTGTATAAAAATTACTGGAACCGAAAATTATATTTATAGGATTTAAGTCAATCTCCAGGCTATTACTAATGGCTAATCCGTTCTGCTCGTTATTTCCTGTTTGCAGGTTATTATATATGAAACGAGTAATTAAATCCAGGTAATGTGTGATCTCCAAATGACTTTTGAGTTTGAATTGTTTCTTTAAAGAGCAAAAATTGGCATCGGAATGAAATATCTCATACATTTGCTTATACTTTAACCATATTTTATAAGATGAATTGAAATTTTTATAAAGTTGAACGAGCGATTCTTTCCCTAGCGGGGGAGGTGAACCGTTATTGGGTGGCGCTACACGTGAAAAAAAGTCAATATAGCCAGTAAATTTAATCTCAGCAGGCAATGTAAAAGCCAAACCCAGATTAATCCCTTTCTCATTTTTCAAGCGTCCGGAATAATGTCTAATTGTGGAGCTCATATCGCCAAATAATTGAGGACTAAAATAACGATAACCTATTCCTATTTTTATCTTACCAGGAGTATAGAGCAGACCTGATTGAATGGCGTATTTACCTTGATAGTCAAATGCGTACTCACCCGATAGCTTCCAAGCGCCTGTTTGAAATTTATGATAAATAGAACTCATATGAAGATGCCGGCTTCCTAAAGTTTCCAGACTCCTGCCCCAGAGAGAAGAATAGTTCAATAAACCCAATTGGTTTGAACCAAAATTGTAAACAGCAGCGAGACCATATTGATTTTGGAGAAGATTCTCTCTTCTATCTATTTGACCCTGAGTTACATGCAGTCCTG
>JAIPHI010000121.1 GCA_021735285.1 Fidelibacterota bacterium
GGCAAGGCCATCAAAGCAGCTGGCTATTCCTATGTTTCGGTAAGTGATGAAGCGGTTATGGAAGATTGTATTCAAATGTCTGACTATAAGACTATCGATTTTATTTTTGGTGAAGAAAAGGAGACTGATCTTCCTGATAAATCTATTAGATCTTTTTTCAAAATATTTCCTAAGAAATTAAAAGAGAAAATAGAAGATTATTGTGATTTGGGAGGTGATCTTTTTATTTCAGGAGCTTATCTGGGATCTGCAATGTTTGCTACTCCCCGGGATACAACCATTGATACTCGCTTCGCCCGTGAAATTTTGAAATATCAACTGGAAACAAGGCATGCAGTTAGAAATGGGAAGGTGTTTACTGCTGATACCAATTTTGCTCATATGGACTTTGAATTTGAGTTCAATACTAAGTTTAGTAAGAATATTTATAAAGTTGAAGCACCGGATGCCATAGTTCCTGCTAATAAAGATTCTGCTCAGACAATTCTCAGATACAAAGAGAATCGCTTCAGTGCTGGAATAGGCTACCAAAGCAACAAATATGATTTGGTTCTGACTGCCTTTCCTTTTGAAACAATTTTAGGAGAGAAAGCAAGAATACTTTTTATGCAGTATGTGCTTGATTATTTAAAAAATGAAGAATAAAAAAAAAATAAATTTATGGATTATTAATTACATCAGTTCGCATGTGGAGTTTTAATAGATGGAAGAAGTAAAAGACAGAAGCGAAATTCTTACTGAGAAGAAAAACCCCAAGAGTGAAAAAATAGATACATTATCAACAGAGGAAATAATTCGGCTAATTAATGAAGAAGATGCAACTGTTCATCAAGCCGTTAAGAAAGCTATTCCTGAAATCACCAGGGCTGCTGATATTGTTTATAATGCATTTAGTAATGAAGGACGGTTAAGATATATTGGAGCTGGCACGAGCGGTAGATTAGGAGTTCTGGATGCCAGTGAATGTCCACCTACTTTTTCGGTCGATCCCGATCTCGTTCAAGGAATAATAGCTGGGGGCTATCAGGCCCTCCGAAAAGCGGTTGAAGCAGCAGAAGATGATCCTGAAAATGGAAAAAAAGATTGTATCAAATATGGTTTGCAGAGTTCGGATGTTTTGATGGGGATTGCTACAGGCGGCACCACTCCCTATGTGCATGGAGCAATTGACTATGCTAATTCAATTGACTGCAAGACAATTTTCATGACCTGTACTCATAAAGAAAAGCTGGATATAGAAGCGGATGTGATTATAGAAGTTTTGGTTGGGCCGGAGTTGGTTACCGGCTCAACAAGAATGAAAGCCGGTACTGCTACAAAGATGGTGCTAAATATGATTACTACAACAGCCATGATAAAGTTGGGTAAGGTCTTTGGTAATTATATGGTGGACCATATGGCGATAAATGAAAAGTTACTGGATCGTGGCTCGCGTATTATTGCTGATTTAGCGAATGTTAGTCGAGAAGAAGGATATGAATATCTTCATAAGGCTAATAAGCATGTGAAAGAAGGAATCGTAATGGCTAAACTGGATGTATCCTATGATAAAGCCCACCAATTGATTCAAGACCATAACGGTTTTATTAGATTTGCATTTGAAGAGGAGCAGACCTAAGTTTACGCCATTATATTTGTTAAAAATAAACATAATTTAATATGGGGAGAGATTTTGAAATTAATTGTTCCAATAAAACAGGTGCCGGAAACCAGTAATGTCAAAATGGATCCGGAAACCGGTACAATGGTGAGATCGGGTGTTGAGCAAATAATTAATCCTCTAGATCTCTATGCTATCGAAGCAGCAATCAGATTGAAGGAGAAATTTGGGGGCGAGATTATAACCTTGACTATGGGACCGCCCAGCGCTGATAAGGCCCTGCGAGAAGCAATTGCTATGGGATGTGATCGAGGAATACTATTATCGCATAAAGATTTTGCGGGTGCTGATACATGGTCAACATCCTACGTTCTTGCTAAAGCGATCGAAAAGATTGGAGATTATGATGTCATCTTTTGTGGAGAGCGAGCTACAGATGGAGATACGGGTCAGGTTGGTCCTGGAATTGCTTCCTGGTTAAAAATTCCATTTCTGACCTATGTGAGTGGCATTGATCAAACTAATCAGGAGACAATGACAGTGGAAAGAAATGTTGAGGCTGGTTATCAGATCCTGAAAATTCAAAAACCATGTCTCTTTACAGTTGTGAAAGAGATAAATTTTCCCCGTTTGCCTACATTGAAAGGTAAAAAGAAAGCCCGTGATATAGAAATTCCCACATGGACTCCCCAAAACATAGATGTTGATCCGGAAAATCTGGGTTTAAATGGCTCGCCGACAAGAGTTGTTAAAATATCAAAGCCTAAAGTCAGTCGAGAAGGAGAAAAACTGATGCCTGAATCCGACCAGGAAATAGAGGACTCGGTAGGTAAGTTGATTGAATATTTTGAAAAATTAGAGATTATATAGGGAGACTATCAAATGGAATATGAGAATGTATGGATTTTAGGTGAACAGAACAATGATGAGATTGACGTTGTTTCCTTTGAATTATTAAAACGGGGTAGAGAACTGGCTGACAAACTGAATGTAGATTTGATTGCCTTGATGCCAGGCTATGGATTGGAATCTGAGCAATTAGAGGAATTAATCCATTATGGCGCTGATAAAGTGATCTCTGTTGACCATAAGATGCTAAGTGATTTTTTGGTTGATCCGCATATTAATGTAGTGACTTCTCTGGTTAATAAATATAAACCCGAGATCGTAATCGCCAGTGCAACAACAACGGGCAGAAGTGTTGCTCCGGCCGTTGCTATCAATTGCCATGCCGGATTAACAGCTGATTGTACGGGCTTAGATATAGATGATGAAACTGGAAATCTAATTCAAACCAGACCGGCTATTGGGGGCAATATTCTGGCTACAATTAAAACTCCCAACCATCGCCCTCAAATGGCAACTGTACGCCCTCATTCCAATCAACCGCTAACACCTGATAATAATAGAACGGGAGAAATTATTCGTGAAAAAGTTGAGGGGGAATTACTTAAAACCAGGATTAAGCAGGTTGATTTCAAGCCTATTGATGAAGAAGGTGGTAATATTCAGGATGCGGAAATAGTTGTAGCCGGAGGCAAAGGCTGTTCAAAGGAAGAAAACTTTGAGATGATTGAAAAATTGGCCGAATTGTTAGATGGAGCGGTTGGAGCCTCAAGAGAGGCTGTTGATCTGGGCTGGATATCCTATCCCCACCAGGTTGGACTTAGTGGTAAAACTGTAAGTCCAAAATTGTATGTAGCAGCTGGTATTTCCGGTGCTGTGCAACATCTGGCCGGAATAAAAACTGCGGAAAATATTGTTACTATTAATAATGATCCGGAAGCTCAAATATTTTCTGTTGCTGATTTTTCCATTCAGGCTGATATGTTTCAGATTTTACCTTTATTAATAGAAAAATTGGAAAAACGGAAGCAAAGTAAAGCGCAAAATTAATAATAAGGATACCATATGTCAGAATATAATCAAGTTACTTCGGAAATAGTCAAAGAGTTACGGGGACTCCTTGGTAATAGAAATGTGATTTATGAAGATAAAGCAAAACTGGAAACCTATTCTCATGATGAAGTAGATGACGAAGAATATGCCCACATGCCGGAAGTTGTTACAAAACCGGCGAATGCTAAGGAAATATCAAAAATAATGAAATTGGCTAATCGGGAAAATATTGCTGTGACCCCCCGAGGAGCTGGAAGTGGCTTATCTGGTGGAGCTGTTCCAATCACGGGAGGGATTGTGCTATCTTTGGAAAGAATGGATAAGATCCTGGAAATTGATGAAGATAATTTAGTTGCAGTAGTTGAACCTGGTGTGATTACTAATAATATAAATGAGTTACTGGCTGAAAAAGACCTGTTTTATGCTGGTTATCCGATGAGTGTAGAAAGCTGCTTTATCGGTGGTAATGTGGCAGAGAATGCGGGTGGTGGCCGGGCTGTAAAATATGGAGTAACCGGGCGCTATATTTTAGGATTAGAGATGGTTACACCCGAAGGTGATATTATTCAACTAGGTGGCAAACGGGTCAAAGATGTAGTAGGCTATGACTTTGTCAAATTAATGGTAGGTTCCGAAGGAACTCTTGGAATATTCACTAAAATAATTATTAAACTGCTTCCTCTTCCCAGACATACAGTAAACTTGCTCATCCTTTACAAAGATATTGAGACTGCCATTAATATGGTGCCCCGGATATTAACTAAAAGTGATAAGACCCCAACAGCTATAGAATTTATGGATAAAGAATCAGTGTTGCTGGTTTATAAATATTTGAATGAACACTTACCTCTCAAGGGGGCCGAAGCATTATTATTGATTGAATTGGATGGCAATGATGAAGAATTGATGGAAAAAGCCTACCAGTCAATTGGAGATGTTTGTCTGAATAGTGGCGCAATTGAGGTCTATGTAGCAGATAGTGCTACTACCAGGGAAAGAGTTTGGAAGATGCGCAGGAATATTCCTGAAGCAATCCAGACTTATTCTGAAATAAAAAGCTCAGAAGACATTGTGGTACCAATTGCCAATATTCCTGATCTTTTGGTAAAAATCAGAAAAATAGCAGCGCAAAATAATGTGGATATTTTTTGTTTTGGGCATGCAGGAGATGGTAATATTCATTCCTCTATTGTTAAAAAACCCGGTACAGAACAAGCCAACTGGGAAGAAAATCTTGAAAAAACCCGCCGGGAGATTTTTCAGGAAACTGCTAAAATGGGAGGCACGATTAGTGGGGAGCATGGGATCGGTCATAAAAGGAAGAAATATATGAAAGACATTATGGACTCTGCTACTATAGAACTCATGAGAAGAGTCAAACTGGCCTTTGATCCCAATAATATATTGAATCCGGGGAAAATATTTGATATAGAAGAAGCAAAATAAAAGAATCTTCATCATTAATCTCGTAAATAGAAATAAGACGTTTCCTGACTTCTATTCGAAAAGACTTCAATTAGATTTCTGAGAGTTTATCTTAAATATTTAGTAAAATAACAAAAAATTAATTTCATTCAGAAAGATTTGTAAGATAAAAATGAGAATCAAGTTTAACCCTATTCATATTTTTGTAATTATAATATCTCTAGTTTTTTCCACTACAGGTCTAAAAGCTGAAAATAGTTCAAATATCAGATTAGGTGTTGAAGTTTTACTAAAAGAGAAAATAGATATTATCAAGAATAAAAATGTAGGGCTAATAACTAACCAAACTGGAGTTAACTCCAAACTTGTTGCAACTATTGACTTGTTTCATCAAAATGATATTATAAATTTAGTGGCTCTATTTGGCCCGGAGCATGGTGTGCGAGGAGATTTGAAAGCCGGTAAAAAAGGCTCACATTACACAGATAAAAAAAGTGGCGTCCAGGTCTATAGTCTGTATGGATCTACTAGAAGACCTACCAAAAATATGCTTAAAGATATAGAAGTGCTTGTCTATGATATTCAGGATATTGGTTGTCGCTCTTATACTTTTATAAGTACTATGGCCTATGCGATGCAGGCTGCAAAGAGCAATGACATACCCTTTGTTGTTCTGGACAGACCGAATCCTTTGGGCGGTAAGCTGGTTGATGGTCCAATTCTTGAAGCAAAGTTTAAATCATTTTTGGGACTCTACCCGATTCCTTATGTTTATGGGCTGACCTGTGGAGAATTAGCAAAATTGTTTAACAATGAATTTAATATTGATTGTGATTTAACAGTTGTCAAAATGAAAGGATGGCACCGGGATATGCAATTTGATGAAACAGGTCTGGAATGGATTCCCACCTCACCCCATCTTCCTCAGAGCAAGACCGCTATGTTTTATCCAACTACAGGTATAATAGGGGAACTACATACTATAAACATTGGAATAGGATATACACTTCCCTTTGAACTGATTGGAACTACCTGGATTGATGCCAATGGATTGGCCCGGGAATTAAATCAGCGGAATATCCCAGGCACGTATTTTCGTCCAATTCATTATTCGCCCTTTTATTCTTCATTTAAGCATAAGAATTTGCAGGGAGTTCAGATCCACATACTGGATTTTGCTAAATTTTCCCCAGTTGAAGCTCAGATTCATATTTTAACAGCACTTAAAAAGCTGTATCCCGAACAGCAAATATTTAATGGAACGCGTACTGCAATGTTTGATAAGGTAATAGGAACCGCCAAAGTTCGGCAGGCTATTCAAAATGGAAAAAAATCCAAAGAAATAATTCAAGGCTGGCAAAAAGATTTGAGGCAATTTGAAAAAATCAGGCAACAATATTTTTTATATGATTAATTTGAATCTATTATAGTTTAGTTAGGATTTATAAATGCTATATCAAGAATACCAATTAGCACCGACCAAAGCTTTCATCAACCTGGATAATTTGAGTTACAATTACAGAATAATTAAAGAGAGGATAGGAGATTGTAAAATTATGGCGGTTGTTAAAGCGGATTGTTATGGCCACGGCACATTTCCTGTTACTAAAAGACTGGTGGAGGAAGGAGTGGAGTTTATGGCGGTGGCCAGAGTGGCTGAGGCTCTGGAGCTGATTCAAAACGATATCGATGCTAAAATACTGATTTTTGGACGTATATTCCATAATGAACTGGAAACGGCTATTGAAGAAGATATAAGATTAACATTAACCTGTGAAAAAGATATTGACATCATAGCTCGTAAAGCTAAAAAGTTAAATAAAACAGCCTATATTCATATCAATGTGGATACTGGTATGGGCAGGACAGGTTTGTTTTTGGAAGATGCGGATAAAATTATTCAAAAGGCGATTGATACCCCCAATATTGAGGTAGAAGGCCTATATTCTCATTTTGCTACTGCTGATTGTAAAGATAAAAGTTATACAAAGATTCAGTTGAATAGATTCCTGGATTTGCTGGATAAACTGGAAAAGAGGAATATTGAAATTCCTTATATTCATATGGCAAATGGCTCGGCTGTCCTGGATATTCCCGAAAGTTACAGGGGTAAGTTCAATATGGCTAGAATTGGTTTATTATTATATGGATATTACTCTTCTGTGGAAACCTCAGAATCACTGCCTTTGAAACAGGTAATGACTTTAAAATCAAAAATAAGAGAAATAAGAGAATTGCCTCCTAATTCGCCTGTCAGCTATGGTAAAAAGTATATAACCTCCAAAAAAACTAAAATTGCTATATTACCTATTGGTTATGCAGATGGTATATTACGCAGTTTTTCCAATAAAGTTAAAGTAATGATCAATGGCAGATTATATCCTATTGTAGGGGGGGTTACAATGAGCCAATTGATGGTAGAAGTAGATGAGTATGTTAAAGAAGGAGATGAAGTCATGTTTTGGGGGGAATCGGAAGCAGGAGAGTTGAGAGCAAGCCGGGTGGCAGAACAAGCGGGTACAATTGCTTATGAACTAACATGTTCTGTCTCCAGAAGGGTTCCCAAAATATTTGATCCTAGAGATAGAACCATAGATGTTGAAATGGAAAAGTAAAATAAAGAAATCTTATTATGGAAATATTTAAAAATACTAAAGTCAGTGTGATTCTATATTATTCTAAGAATTTACCGTATGGGCTGGATGGTTTTGAACGAATCCTAAAAACTATAAAAGAACAGACAATTCCTCCGGAGGAAATAATAGTTATTGATCTGGATGAAAGGGATGGCACCAATTTGAATAATGAGGATTTAAGGATTATTCGTGGATTTAACTTAGAAGCAGAAGCACTGTCAGAAGCGATAGAAGGCAGTAGTGGGGATTATATTATATATATCGATAACAAAAAATATGAAGTATTGTTGAAAAGGTCTTTTATTGAAACAGCTTTGATGGCAAACATTCGCAATGACAATTTGGGAATGCTGTATACAGATTATGAAATGGATACTGGCAAAAGTAT
>JAIPHI010000122.1 GCA_021735285.1 Fidelibacterota bacterium
TTTATGCGACCCCCTTAGATACTGGTAAAATATCTCAGATAGACTCTACTGCTCAAAACAGGCCTAAATTTGAACAAAAAGGTCAGGAACCTTTCACCGGTGCAAAAATGGTATATAATCTTAAGACCAGAAAGGGTAGAATAATAAGAGGAAAATCCCATTCCACTGATGCTTATTATCATGGTAGCAATATTATGAAGACTGACAAAGAGACTTTCTATATTGCGGATGGCAAATATACTACCTGTGATCTGGATACTCCTCACTACTCATTTAGAAGCCAAAAAATGAAGATAATCGATAAAGATAAAATTGTAGCCAAGCCATTAATTCTTCATATTCAAAATATTCCCATTATAGGAGTTCCTTTTGCTGTTTTTCCTAAAAAAGGCGGTACAAGGCATAGTGGCTGGATAATGCCTTCCTATGGTGATAACAAGACAAGAGGCCCTCATATTAGAGGTTTGGGCTATTTTTGGGCCATTAATGACTATACAGACTTCAAAGTAACCACTGATTTTTTCACTAACCGAGGTATTCGGCTTAATCTCCAAACCAGGTACAAATTAAGATATATACTAAATGGTAATATCAGTGGATTTTATGATAATAGTTTTCTAGCAGAAGATTATAAAAGCAGAGAGTGGGGTATCAATATTACCCATAGCCAGGATTTTTCTCCAAGCATGCATCTGAATATTAATGGTAGATATGTAAGTCAGGATGATTACTATCAGAAGAATGCGATCGAACTGGAAGACCGCCTCAATCAACAGATGATAAGTAATGCTTCTTTTCGAAAGAATTGGCGTAATAAACCCTTCTCCTTTTCAATCAATGCCCGGCAAACCATCAATCTGCAAGCCAATAATATCACTGCCAATCCCCCTGCATCAAGTCAACATATAAATTATATTTCTCGTCAGTTACCAAATGTCTCATTTAATCATAGTTCCAAACCTCTTTTTCCACAAGAAGAAAATGCTAATAAAATGAGGTGGTACAATAAAATTTATTTTAGCTATAATAGTAGTTTCAATAATAAGCAAAAAATCTATTATGAAACAATAAATCCGAATACTAATCCGGATTCATTGTACTGGAAAAAATTTGATGAAAAAAATTATGCCTGGACCCACAATTTATCCTTAAACTCCTCACAAAAAATATTTTCATATTTTTCCGTTAATCAAAATTTTTCTTTAAGTGAAGATTGGGTGTTCGAATATGAAAAACCAATTACTGATGCAAATGGAAATTGGATAATTGAAAATAACTCGCCGGTGACAGAAAAAGTACATGGGTTTCTGCCCCGGCATACTGGAAATGCATCAGTTAATTTACAAACTAAATTATATGGTCTCTTTCCAATTAGTTTAGGTGCTCTAAATTCCATAAGGCACATAATGACTCCCAGCACCGGAATTAGTTATCGGCCGGATTTTACAAATGATATTTACGGCTGGGATCCCGGGTATATTATGACGGGTCAAGATTCTTCGGGTAATATATATAATTACGATCCCTTTTCATCCACAATGGTGGGAAGTACCCCTTCTTATGAATCACGATCTCTGAATTTTAGTTTATCTAATGTTTTTCAAGCTAAAGTAGCAGGTGAAGACGAAGATAAGAAAATTGATCTGTTCAACTTAAATCTTTCTTCCGGTTACAATTTTGTGGCTGATAGTTTGAAATTATCCCCCCTTAACAGTTCAATCAGAACTAACCTGGGGCAAAAACTAAATATAAATATCAATATGCGGCATGATTTTTATGCGCATGAAAATAATCGTCGAATCAATAAGTGGAATAATGATATCTACGGAATTCCCATTCCGGAATTACGATCAGTTAGCGCCAGTACAGGCTTTTCTCTGAAAGGACATAGATTTAGCAAAAAAGAAGTGCGAGAGGCAGCCAATGCTTCTGATTCTACTGCTACAAAGTCCCCTACTGAAGATGAAACCACCGAGAGCCAGCAAGGTCAACAATTATGGAGTGCCAACTTCAATTTGCGCTATAGTAAATCGCGGGTTAATAGTGGCTTTAATGAAACCTTCTTCACATCTATGAATATGGACTTAAACATATCAGAAAATTGGTCTATCGGTTACCGAGCCAGTTTTGACCTAATCGAGAAAAAACTTGAAAATCATACGATCAACATTCAACGTGACCTGCACTGCTGGCAAATGTCCTTTAATTGGACACCCAGTGGTTATGGTAGTCAATATCACTTTATTATTAATATTAAATCCTCAGCTCTCAGAGACCTGAAATACGAAGAACGCGGAGGAAGGCGCAGGACTGCTATTTTTTAATAAATAGATTGAACGAGCTCCCTGTCTTTGATTTCAGATTTTCATACCACTCTTATTAACAATTTCAGAACCTTCTACTACGTAGGAAATAGAAAGGAACCAAATTTGGTGCTTGAGGCAAATGGAAACGGGAAACTTTCTGAATTAAGAATTAAGAATTTTGAATTATGAATTATGAATTGGTCGAGTTGTGGATTGGTAAACTGGTCGAGTGGGAAAGTTGACGAGTAGAAAATTTGTAATAGATTATTCCTTGCTCTCGATCTATCAGAACAAGTCAATAGCCTAAAATTTGGATGTTATTGATTATTATAAAATTAATTGTTTTCCAAAGCTTTAAAACTTCAAAAGTACTCTATTATTATATTTTTAATGGCTTGGAATTTGCAAAATAATTGAAGTTATTTAAACTTTTTAGCTGGAACATAGCTTATGAAAAGAATTCAAAAACATCCTATCCTGGAGGAGAAAAGAGGTGAAAAGGTTAAATTTTACTTTAATGACCAGGAACTCTTTGGGATTGAAGGTGAGCCGGTATCTTCTGCTTTAATTGCAAATAATATAAAAATTTTTTCAATTCATAGAAAAGCGGACTCACCAAAGGGAATTTTTTGTGCAAACGGACAGTGCTCCAACTGCACCGTAATTATTGATGGTATTCCTAAAAAATCCTGCATCACCCCCCTCTCCAAAGGTATGCATGTGCAAACTTTGAAGCATTTACCGGAATTGCCCCCTGATGATCATCGCTTGAATTTTTCTGAAAAAAAGGAATTTTCATGTGATGTTCTGGTTGTAGGTGCTGGCCCGGCTGGCATCAACGCTGCTCTTGAACTTGCCAAGCAGCATTTTTCAGTTATACTGGTTGATGACAAAGAACACCTGGGAGGCAAACTTGTGCTCCAAACTCATAAGTTCTTCGGATCTATCAAGGATTGCTATGCTGGCACAAGAGGCACAGAGATTGGAAAAAAACTAGCCAAACAGGTCAGTAAATATGATAATATAAGAGTCTTTAACAATAGTTCTGTAGTCGGCATTTTTGAAGACAAAAAAGCTGGAATTTTTTCAAATAATAAACACTACTCACTGATCAATTTTAAAGGTCTGGTTATTTCAACCGGAGCCCGGGAAAAATCACTCGTATTTAAAGGCAATGACCTGCCCGGGGTGTATGGAGCCGGTGCTTTTCAAACTCTGGTTAATAGGGATATGGTGCGTTCCTCTAAAAAAATCTTTATTGTCGGCAGTGGTAATGTAGGACTCATTGCTGCTTATCATGCCCTTCAAGCTGGAATTCAGGTGGCCGGAATATGTGATATTCTTGGTAATGTTTCGGGTTATAAAGTACACGCTGATAAAATCAGAAGGATGGGAGTTCCTATTTATCTTAATCATACAATCATATCGGCAAATGGTAAGAATCAGGTAGAAAAAATTACAATTGCTAAAGTTAATCAAAATTTTCAGCCTGTATTGGATACAGCAAAAACTTTTAAAGTGGATACACTGTTGATTGCGGCTGGTTTATCACCGGTTGATGAATTCTATGAGAAAGCCTGTCAATTTAATTTTCCCGTTGTCAAAGCAGGAGATGCAGATGAGATTGCAGAAGCTTCTTCAGCTATGTTTGGCGGCCGTATAGCCGGCTTAGAGATGGCTAATAAATTAGGGAAAAATATAGAAATAGATCAATCATATCATAAAAAAGTAGAAATATTAAAAAGTGAACCGGGTGATGTCTATCCAAAACAAGAAATAGAACTCAAATCAAAGTTTCAGCCCGTTATTCACTGTGTAGAAGAAATACCCTGTAATCCCTGTACATCAGTCTGTCCCAATAATGCAATTCAACTGGTAAATAATAAGAGGAATCTAACAGACGTACCCGAATTTTATGGTGAGTGTTCAGGATGTACATTATGTGTTGCAGTCTGCCCCGGTCTAGCTATTACTCTGGCAAAAAAGCTGAATAATAAATATGCAGAAATTATACTTCCCCATGAATTCCAGCCCAATTTTAAACAAGGTGATCATATCTCATTGACAGACAGGCAAGGAAATTTTCTTGAAAAGGGGAAAGTTCTTAAAATAAGACAGAATAAAAAATATAAGACCTGGCTGATCAATGTCAAAACCACTTTACAGAATGCAACCGAAATTGCCGGGATTAGAGTCCAGGAGGAAAGTATAACCGAGCCTTTGGATGAAACAGATTTCAGCTATATTCCGAATGAGGGAATTGTTTGTCAATGTGAAATGATTTCTGCCGGAGAGATTATTGACTATATTAAAAGTCATAAAGTCAGGGATGTCAATCAATTAAAACAAATTCGAGTTGGCATGGGTGCTTGTGGAGGTAATACCTGTTCTACTTTATTACCTAGAATCTTCAAAAAAGCTGGTGTGGAATGGTCGGAAGTCAAAAAGGGAACTAAACGTCCCTTAACCAGAGAAGTCCCCATGTTTGCTATCATTAATGAAAAAGTGGTAAATGACAATGAATAACTATGATATCATAATCATCGGAGCCGGCAGTATTGGAGTTCCTCTAAGTTATTATCTGGCCCGGAAAAATGTATCAGTAGCTGTAATTGAAAAAAATTGTTCAGTCGGAAGAGGGCAGAATCGAGCTGCAATTGGTGGTATTCGAGCTACGCACTCAAATCCGGCTAAAATTAAAATATGCCAGAGAACCATCGATATAATTAGCCGTATGGACGAAGAATATGGATTTGATGTGGATTGGTATAAAGGAGGTTATCTCTTCGCTGTTTATACAGAAAAACATGAGCAGGAATTGAGAAAATTACTTGAATTCCAGAAACATTATCATCTAAATATCAACTGGATTAAACCGGCTCAGGTGGAGAGAATAATTCCCGGTATTAATTCTGCTGGATTACGAGGTGGAACTTATTCACCTGATGATGGTTCGGCTAGTCCTCTTAAAGTCATTGATGCTTATTACAAACTTGCTCTGGATACCGGAGTCGATTTTTACTTCAAAGAAGAAGTTATAGATTTTGAGTTAAACAACGACCAAATTGAAACCATAATAACGGAGCAGAATGAATATTCAGCTGATCTGGTAATCAATGCTGCCGGTGGCAATGCCAGAGATATCGGTAGCTTAGTAAATACAGATATACCTGTATATCCTGATTCCCACGAAGGCGGAATTACTGAACCGGTCAAAAGGTTTTTTGATCCGATGTTAATTGATCTTAGAGAAGGAAGCATCTCTGCAAATTATTATTTTTATCAAAATGTGGAAGGACAGATTGTATTTTGCATGACACCAAATCCAAAAATTCCAGGCAAGGATACATATTGTACCTCTGAATTTTTACCAGAAGTTATTAGGAGAATGATTGATCTTTATCCAAGACTACGTAATATTCGTGTAAGACGGACATGGAGAGGCCTCTATCCTATGACTCCGGATGGATTTCCAATTGTTGGTTTTGATCCGAAAGTAAAGAATCTATTTTTAACTGTCGGTATGTGTGGTCACGGTTTCATGTTAGGTCCAGGCCTGGGTGATATTCTGGCCGAGGTCCTGATTGATAGTTCTGATGCATATCAAGATATCCTGCAAAATTTATCACCACGGCGCAATTTTACAGGGGAAGAAAAATTGGAATAACAATTTAACATCTGGTAAATCAGGATAATATAATGAAAAACAATTATTTTAAATTTTCACTTGTCAGTTTTTTCTTGATCACTTTTCTTTTCTGTCAGTTTCCTGCAAAAGATTTTGAGATTGTAGAGAGTATCCCATTAGAAACTGAGCTGGATAATGCAAAAATTAGAAATACAACTGAAGTTTGGCTGGAATTGATTCGTTCGGCTCAAAAATCAATTGATTTAGAACAGTTTTATTTTGCTAATAAAGAAAACAGTCAGCTTGAAAAAGTGATCCAGGCACTCAAAGAGCGTGCTGATCACGGCGTCAAAATAAGGCTTATAGCAGAAAACAATATGGCTGAGACCTATCCAGGTACTATTAACCGCCTGAAAAAACATAAAAATATTAAAACCAGGATTATTTCCGTTTTTAATGAGCAACATGGAGTGCAACATAGTAAATATTTTATAATTGATGAGGAAAAAGTTTTTCTCGGAAGTCAAAATTTTGACTGGCGGGCTCTGGAACATATCCATGAAATTGGCTTGTGTATAAACCATCAGAAATACGCTCAACAAATGACTGAAATATTTGAACTGGATTGGCAACAAAGTCTAAGGGATCAGCTCCGAAAAACACAAAAATATGGCGAAAAAACCGAATATACAATCAACATTAACCAGGAAAAAATAAAATTTTATCCGACAGCCAGCCCTTATTTTAATATGCCGCATGATTTTTATAGTGATGAATTAGCAATCATTGAATTGATTGATAATGCTCAAGAGTCGGTATGTATTCAATTATTATCCTACTCTCCCTCTGATTATGAAAATTATTATCATAAAATAGACAATGCTATAAGAAGAGCGTCTCTACGTTCAGTAAAAGTAGAAATTCTTCTCTCAGATTGGTGTACCAGGGAATATGAAATCCCATATTTAAAAAGTCTGCAAGTATTACCCAATATTGAAATCAAATTATCCTCGATTCCTCAGTATTCTTCCGGATATATCCCCTATGCAAGAGTAGAACATTGTAAATATATGATCGTAGATAATAATATTAGCTGGGTTGGAACCAGTAATTGGAAGAAAGATTATTTCCATAATTCGCGGAATTTAGGTTTGATCGTAAAAAGTGAACAGATCAATACAACTTTACAAAATATCTTTGATAAAAGCTGGCATAGTAAATACTCCAGTTCTCTCAATATTTCCAAAGAATATAAAGCCAAGCAATACGGCGAAAAATAAAATTTAGTATCATTTCAGAACTCCCTACCTCGTAATTTTCTAAAAATTGTTTAATCCAAATAAATACAATACTATAGTTGAAAATATAACCTGACCTATAAATAACAATCAGATTCTAAAAAGAGACGAAAATACTACAATTTTGGAAAGCGGAAACCGGAAACTGGATACCGGAATAGGGAAGACAGAAGACAGAATACGGAAGACGGTAAACTGTAATCGGTAAACTGTAATCAGTGAACTGAATAAGGCTAAGGCTAAGAAAAAAAACAAAAGTCCTGGACCGGATCATATTTAACCTTATCCTAAACCTCAAATGACCAAAATAAACCATTTGACAAATTCCCTTTCCTAATCTTCTATCTTTCATTTTTTCAAGTTTCTGCCCTGATGGAATAAAAAACTAACATTCCACAGGGTAAACTTTCTACTTTCATTCTTTCTGCTTTATAATTCCTCTTCCTTATTCCTTTTTCCCTTTTCCTTTTTTCAGCCTCAACCTATTTCAGGATGGCACACACTCCATAATTCAAAATTCAAAATTCTTAATTCTCAATTCAGGAACTTTCCGGCCTCCATATATTTCAAGGTTCAAATTTGGTCTCTTTCTATTTTCTACTGGATCGGGGGCTCTGAAATTATTCTTAAACAAGCCCAGTTTAGTCAATAAAAGCTAAAATTATCACAAATGTTTCCGATAATATTATTAGTAAAGA
>JAIPHI010000123.1 GCA_021735285.1 Fidelibacterota bacterium
CATTTTCATGGAGGCTTATCAACAAATTACCTTAAAAAGGTTAATCCTTACTTATTTATTACGCCTGCGGAAGCAGCTGTTTATAATAGAAGTGCCTATGTAGAGCAGGTAATGGGAGAAGTAGTACCCTATCTGGAAGCCAATAGCAATCGATTTATTGAAAACCTTCTGGATTTTGAAGTTGGTCATATAATTATCAGGGTCAATGATTCTACTGATTGGAAATATGAGACCTGTTATGAAAATTATTGGGTAAGTGATAGTCTATTGAATAACTCACAGCCTGCTACTGGAATAAATCATTAGAAATATTGAATGTTTGGAGCAATCCATTCACTTCGATGAGAATAAATTCTATTTTTAGAGGAGAAAGTGTGAACTTTTTACGAATTATCCTGATCATGTTGAGTTTGGTAATCTGTAATATATTTGCCGGAGAAAAGGTGCAGCCCGTTAATCCCGATGCTTCTCCGGAAGTTGTAGAATTGCTGGAATATTTACACTCAATTTCCGGTAAAAAAACTCTAACCGGACAGCATAATCCGCCGATTCGAGGAACCCGCCGGTTATCGGTTGTTCATAGATTGACAGGTAAATATCCGGCTATGGTTGGCTACGATTTCGGTTTTAGCTATCCTGGTTACTGGGATGGGATAAATTACCGCCAGCAAATAGTGGACGAAGCCATTCGTCGTCATGAACAGGGCTTTATTAATACAATTATGTGGCATGCAGTCGTGCCCACAGCAGATGAACCGGTTGCTTTTAAACCCTATATTTTAACTGAAAATTCAGACCATCATCTAACAGATAAAGAATGGAAAGAATTAACTATAGAGGGGACTTCTCTGAATCAAAGATGGAAATCACAGGTGGATGTGATTGCTTTCTTTCTCAAGCAGTTACGCTATGCTAAAGTCCCTGTTTTGTGGCGTCCCTACCATGAAATGAATGGCAGCTGGTTTTGGTGGTGCGATAGACCCGGAGGCGAGGGTTATGTAAAATTATACCGCATGCTTTATGATCGATTTGTTAATTTCCACAAATTAAATAATCTCGTATGGGTCTGGAATGCAAACGAACTTAAACCCGGCGTCCCGAATTATAAAGATTATTATCCCGGTGACGATGTGGTGGATATCCTGGCTACCGATGTCTATACAACCGGTTTTAATGAAAAAAATTATACCAAATTGTCTGTACTTGCTGGTGAAAAGTTAATTGCTATCGGTGAATGCGGTAATCCACCTGGCCCTGAAAAATTGAAAAAGCAACCTAAGTGGACCTGGTTTATGAAATGGGGGGAACCTGCCCGGGATGAAAAAGAAGTCTATAATTCAAATCGGGTGATAAATTTTGAGGATCTACCCCGGGTAGATATTAAAGAGCCAAAGGTTCATTATCCTGTTCTGAAGTAGACCGAACCTATAGTGTAGACCGAATCTCTGGTTCGGTGAAATGGAAGTCCGGAGAAAGGAGTAGAAACAACGAAGCAGAGCTTCGTTCTACAGAAAAGAAATTATGAAAAAGTCACAATTCGATTATAAACTCTATTATAGAAGAAATCTTCCTCATATTCAGCCAGTGGATGCAGTTTTTTTTATCACCTATTGCTTACAATTTGATCTTCCTGATGACTTTATAAAGGCAGCTTCTCTACGAAAAAAAGAATTTAATGATAATATAAAAACTCTATCTGAAAAAGAACTTGCTGATAAGAAATATTCATTTAATAAAAAGCAATTTATAATTTGGGATGATTTTATTGCCAATTACAATAACACTTCGGAATGGCTTACAAAACCAGAAATTGCAGCATTAATAATTGAAAGTCTAAAATACCGAGACAGGGAGGAATATGAATTAATTTGCTATTGTATAATGCCCAATCATGTTCATATTTTAATTAAACCAAACCAAAAATCAGATGATAAGCCATTCTCGTTGGCCAGGATAATGAAGAATCACAAGAGCTACACTGCGGTAAAGGCTAACAAAATCTTAAATCGAAAAGGCCAGTTCTGGCAAAGGGATTACTATGATCATTATATCAGAAATAAAAAGGAGTTTTATAATGTGATTAGATATATTTTGGATAATTCTGTAAGAGCCGGATTTGTTGATGATTACAAAGACTGGAAATATAGCTGGGTTGATGAAGAATGTATAAAACTGTAGACCGAACCGATAGTGTAGACCGAACCTCTGGTTCGGTGGGGCGAATGTCTGGAGAAAGTAGTAGAAACAACGAAGCAGAGCTTCGTTCTCCAGAGAAAAGAATAATTTAATCATAAATTAGCATGATGAGGAAAGTATATTTAATAATATTTAATGAAGAGTATAGGAGATTAAAATTAACGAAGCAGAGCTTCGTTCTACAGAATACAAGAAGGAATTAAAATTATGAAAAGAGTATTGCTAATAAGTTCAGTTATTATTTTAATACATATATTTATTTCCTGTGGTAATAAGAAAGAAGCAGTTCTTTCTTCTCCTGATGGTAAAATAACAGCAGGCTTTTTTATAAAAGATGGACTTGCGAAGTACAGTATTTCCTGCAAGAACAAAACAATTATTAATCCTTCTTCAATGGGGTTTGAATTTAAAAATGCAGAACCACTAAACGAAAATTTGCAAATAGTTGATGTTGAATATTCTTCGAAAGACGAAACATGGCAACCGGTCTGGGGCGCTTTTAGTAAGATTAGAAACCATTATAATCGGATGGAAATTCAATTACAGGAAACTGTTACTCCTTATAGACAAATGAACATCCTATTCAGAGTATATAATGATGGGATTGGTTTTCGCTATATTTTTCCAAAGCAGGAAAACTTTAATGATTTCAAGATTACTTCAGAAAATACAGAATTCAGGATGGCAGATAATTACAAAACCTGGTGGCAAATTGCCAATTACGATTCCTATGAATACACTTTTGTAGAGTCACCATTAAGTGAACTGGGTGCAGAAAAACATATCAAGGATTCGGAATATGGCTGGCCCGCTTTCGGAGAATCTGTACCCGGAGCAGCTAATACTCCTGTCACCATGCAGACCAACAATGGTGTTTATCTTAGTATCCACGAGGCTGATTTAACAAATTACGCTGGTATGACTCTGGAGAAGGTTAAAAATAAAAATTACTTACTTAAATCAGCACTGGTTCCCTGGCCCGATGGAAAAATAAAAGTCAAAGGGAGAACGCCTTTTAAAACTCCTTGGCGAACGATTCAGATAGGGAATAGGCCCGGAGATCTTATAGAATCTAAACTTATAGTTAATTTAAATGAGCCCTGTCAATTTAAATCTACAGAATGGATTACACCGGCAAAATATTGTGGGGTGTGGTGGTCTTTGCATCTTGGAAAGGAAAGCTGGGGCACGGGGCCAAAACACGGAGCAAATACCAAAAATGTAAAGAGATATATTGATTTTGCAGCTGATAACGAAATCCTATATGTATTGGCCGAAGGCTGGAATAAATATGGTCCCTTAACGTCTGAAGGCGGAAAACCGGATTTCATTACACCGGCCGATGATTTTAATCTTGAGGAAATTCTATCTTACGCAGAGTGTAAAGGTGTAAGATTCATGGGATATAATGAAACCGGTTGTCAGGTTAATGAGTACAGGGAAAACTGGGATACCACTTTTGGATTTTATGAGAAAAATAATATTTCAGCCATTAAAGCTGGCCATGTTGGTGATCGTTTAGCAAAAAAGTACCATCACCACAGCCAGTGGGGCGTTAATTATTATCAGGACCTGATCGATAAGACGGCTGAATATCATATTAATTTAATGGTTCATGAACCCATTAAGCCAACCGGAAAAAGAAGAACATATCCTCATTTTTTAACCCGGGAAGGTGTAGCAGGAATGGAACAGGATAAATTTGATTATGCAGATCCCAGAGAACATACAGTCGAAGTCCCTTTCATCAGAATGCTGGCTGGCCCTCTGGATTATATGCCTGGTATCTTTGATAATAAATTGGAGGACTATAAAGGAATGCAGGTGCAATCTACAGTAGCCAGGCAGCTGGCGTATTATCCTATCTTTCTTAGTGGATTGCAGTGTGTGACAGATATGCCTGAAAACTATGAAGGGAAACCGGCTTTTCAGTTTATCAGAGATGTTCCGGTAGGCTGGGATGAAACCAAGGTGATTAAGGCCGAAATAGGTGATTATCTATCTATCGCCAGGAGAAAAGGAGATAACTGGTTTTTAGGAACTATTACTGATGAAAAGGCCCGTAAGATTGAGATTCCTCTCGATTTTTTAGGAGAAGGGAAATATCGGGCTACTATTTACTCTGATCGTGAAAATACCCATGCTGTTAAGAATCCGAATCCTATGGATATTGAAAAAATAAATGTAGTGCAATCCGACACTATCGTAGCAAAAATAGTATCCGGTGGAGGTCAAGCGTTAAGTATTATACATGGACCTCGAACCTCCGGTTCGGTGAAATAGTATTCCGGAGAATGGAGTACAAACAACGAAGCAGAGCTTTATTTTATGGATATAGAAGGGTTATTGTATATGAGAAAATACATAGTGTCGATTCTGATTGCGGTAATATTGTATGGTTATACTAACGAAGCACAATCTAAAATTCAGTTTGATACAATTGATGACTGGAAGCAGAGCGAGTTCTCGAGTGAAAATTTGATTTGCAGGAAAAGTGATAATTTGAATGGAATTATAGATTTGATGGGTAATGGTGCTTTATTATTAGAAAAAGTAGATGAGAAGGAATTATTCCAGAAAACAACTGCTTTTAAAAGTAAAGGAGTTTGGACTTCGAAATGGCAGACACTAGGAAAAGTTTGTTCGGTCAAAAAGATAAAGGCCAAAGTAATTGTTTATGGTAATCCGATAGATATACGGAAAGGCTGGACCAAATTTTCCGGTAATCCGCTCCTTTCCGGCGAAAATACACTGCTACCCCTAAATAAGAAAAATATAACTGACCAGACTATCTTACTGCCCGAACCCGGCGGAGTACCCCAGGATCAAGCGATTTTATTAGGTAATAATAAATGGGAAGGGAAATGGCTTTTGTTTTTCAATCACACACCTCACAAATGGCCCCATGATTACTACTGGAGTTTTGCAGTTGCTGATAGTCTTACACCTTTAAAACAAGGGATAAATCCCTTTAAATTGGATTCTACCGTCTATCCTCTTTTTGGACCTATTGATGGCCAGGCACCTAATGACTGGCTGGAAGTAGATGGAGTATATTATGCTCCTGATGAAACTCATGCTGGCGAATCCCATATGTGGCGGAGTAAAGATTTAACTAGCTGGCAGGATCTGGGTGCGATAGCAGGTATTTTAGGCTCTGACCCAGGGCTGGCTTATGACGGTAAATATTTTTATCTTTTCAATGAGAATGGTTCTTATCTTACTTACAACAGATTAAATGATAATCTTACCCGTGTGGTCGAAGGTGATACTGTGCTTAATGTTGGAGATCATACCGGTGATGCCGATCTAGGATTTTTTAATAATCAATGGCATATGTTTTTTGATGATGGTGTACATCTGCATTATAATATTGGTTATGCAGTAACCTCTGCTGATAAGTTTCCCTATGGCTGGCAGCTGGAAAATGATATATATGGGCCCTATAATCCTGACCAGGGACAAAGCTGGGATAATGACACTGAAGAGGGAAACAATTTTGGAACCGGTGATGCGGATATTGCTCTGGAAAAGAATACAATTTATATGTTTACTGAAAGACCGATCGGTGCAGCCTATAAGCAGTTAGCAGCAATCTACAAAAATTCCGGTCAAAGTGTACGGATTAAAGTTGAGGTCAAAGATAAAGATGAGAGCCAGCCATTTAAATCCACTGATTGGACAGAATTAGAAATCGGAAATCAGATTGTCGATTTAAAACATCAGCTCAAAGGGAGTAAATTTAGAATTAAATTGGAATTAAATAGTACCAATCCGGAAGTTAGTCCTATGGTTAGAAAAATGAAAATTATTCAATAAACTGTATCAAAAAATTAAAACCTAAATAGGAGAATAAGATGAAGAAACTATCCATCATTCTTATTTGCTTTATGTTATTATTTACTTTTTGCAATCAGCGAAATAAAACTGAATTTGTAAGAGTCAAAGGTGACCATTTTATATTAGAAAATAAATCCTATAATTATCTGGGCACGAACCTGTGGTATGGTCCATTATTGGGAATGGCTACGGAACCGGGGAATAGAACCAGGTTGAAGCGCGAACTGGATTCTCTAAAATCAATTGGCCTTACCAATTTGAGAATAATGGCAGCTTCAGAAGGTACTATCTATGATAATACTGTCAGGCCCGCATTCCAGCCGGAATTAGGAAAATATAATGAGGATGTTCTGATCGGTTTAGATTATTTATTGGCTGAGTTGAATAAAAGAGACCTGAAAGCGGTCCTGTATCTGGGCAATAATTGGGTCTGGTCCGGGGGTTTTGCTCAGTATGTAGCCTGGGTTAACAATGATACAATGCCCAATCCCTTTCTACCTGAATATGACTGGAATGACTTTATGAACTATAGTGCCCGTTTTTATAGTAATCAGGAAGCAGTTGAGGCCTATAATAAATACGTAAAAATGTTAGTCAACCGAAAAAATACAATTACCGGACAATTGTATAAAGATGATCCAGCTATAATGTCCTGGCAATTGGCCAATGAACCCCGACCGGGTAGGGGTGATGAAGGGCAAGATAATTTTGATGCCTTTAGCAGCTGGGTGGAAAATACAGTAAAAATGATAAAATCCATGGATTCCAATCATCTTGTTTCAACGGGTAATGAGGGCCTGGCCGGCTCTATGCAATCGAAAGAGTTATACAAAAGAATACATCAATTTAATAATATAGATTACATGACAGTTCATCTCTGGGTTCTTAACTGGGGCTGGTTCGACCCCCAAAAATCTGAACAGACTTTTCCCGATGCCAGGGAAAAAGCAAAAAATTATATTCAGAAACACATTAAATATGCTAAGGATTTAAATAAGCCGCTTGTTTTGAGTGAATTTGGAATTCCCCGTGATAACCACTCCTATTCACCCGAATCATCAACTAACTTTAGGGATGAATATTATGCTATGATTTTTGAAATGATATATGAAAATGCAAGAAATGGTGACCCTCTGGTTGGCAGCAATTTCTGGGCCTGGGGTGGAGGATGGAAACCAGCCGGAGCCAAGAAATATATCTGGGAACCCGGAGATCCTTTTTGTGGCGACCCGCCTCAGGAACCTCAAGGGCGGAATTCGGTTTTTATTTCGGATCAAAGCACAATAAGAATTTTAAGAGAATATACGGATAAAATGACCAAACTAAATATTAAAGCAAAATAAGGAGTTTGAAATTTTTGATCTAAGGTCAAGTCCTAAAATAATGACTAAACTTTACATTGAAAAAAAATTTTATATCTTCGTGTCTACCAGAAGTATTAAAACATGAATGACTTTATGAGAAATCAGATTGAATAAGCCCTTCTCGTAGTTTTAACATGTGTTATGATAAACTCATTAATCCCATATTTATAATATTTGGTCAAGTCCTAAATTTTCTGTAAAATTAAATTATTGGTCACGTTCTCTTCTTTATTCACAATCGGTTTTTTCTCAACTTCCGATTGTTTATCAAATGTTAAATATCTTCTGCCAGTTAACCACTCTTCTGATTGCTCCATACAGATGGCACCAATGAATCTAATGGCAGAATCCCGATTAGTATTGCCATTTGACATTGCAAGTATTTTTTTAACCTGATTAATTCATGACGGATAAAATTTGCCTAAAATTATCATATATTTGAATGTTTCTCTGAGCAATTGATTACAAATATAGACAACAACAGATATCCAAAAGAATGTCGATTACAATATTGACTAAATATG
>JAIPHI010000124.1 GCA_021735285.1 Fidelibacterota bacterium
TGATTTGAGGGATATCTATAGCAATTACCACCTTTTTTTTCGAGGACTCCCTGTTTGGCTAATTTTCTAAGGAGATTTTTTAATTTTCCGTAATTTGAATCTGCAATATCACATTGCCGCGCAATCTTTTTTTGTTTGAAATAAGTCCCGCTTCTCTTTTTCAGGAATTTAATTATCTTATTTTTAATATATTGTGCAGAGTCTTTCTTGATAATAACTTTCTTTATTTATTCCCATAAAACTAATTTAATGTTTACTTATTAACAAATTATATTTCTAATTATTTCAAAAAAATAATAGCGTTTTGAATTACTGTAAATTATTATTACCTTTACCCTCGTTGAAATTTATGAAAAAAGAAGGAGAATTTAATGAGAAAAGTAATCGCAATATTTGCTATAACAGCTCTATTTATTTTCTCATGTGGGAAAAAGAAAGAGTCGTCAGCAGCCCTCAAACCGGGTACTCCGGCTTATAAGGTAGCTGAACAAGTAGCAGCAAAATTGCCTCAATTTAGCCCTGAAAAGAATAAAGTTTTGGCTAGTTCGGACTATTTTGAATATACAACTGCCGATTTATTTAAAACATACTATGCTTTGGCCGGTAAACAAACCAGCATGTTAGCCCAAATGGATTCGGCTCGTTTAAACATGCAAATGCAACAATTAGTCAATAATCTAGTTGAAACAGAATTTTTAGCAACTTTAGCCGAAGAAGCCGGATTTACTGCTTCTGAATCACAGGTTGATAGTCTGCTGGCTTCTCAATATCAAAGATATGGAGGAAAAGAACAATTTGAAAAACAGATTCAACAGCAGGGTATGAATATGCAAGCTATCCGTCAGAGTGTTAAAAATAGTATTAAAATTCAAAATTATATAAACCAGAATATACAGGATGATATTGCACCCACAGATAAAGAGATTCAAACCTCATATGATGAAAATTATAAAAATGTTGAAACAGTGTCTGCTCGCCATATTTTAATAAGACCTGATACTAATACACAAAAAGCCGATTCGGAAGCTAGAGCAGAAATTGAAGATATAAAATCAGAACTAGAAAATGGTGCTGATTTTGCTGCTTTAGCAAAAGAGCACTCAGATGGACCAAGTGGTAAAAAGGGAGGCGATTTAGGCGGCTTTACCCATGGTGAAATGGTACCGCCTTTTGAAAACGCTGCTTTTGCACTTGAACCGGGTGAGGTAAGTGATCCTGTTAAAACTCGCTTCGGTTATCATTTGATCAAAGTATATGATAAGAGTGAAGAAACTCAAGCCCTGGAAGATGTGGAAAATCAGATTGTTCAGGAATTGGAAACTAAAAAAAGACAATCAGCAGTACAAAAATTCATTGAGAAGAAAAAGGAAGAAGCAAATTTGGAAATTAAAATCTAAATTAAAATATATTATCATATTAAAAAAAACTCGTTCCTTCATAGAGGGGAACGAGTTTTTTTATTGTCCAATTTATAATTTTTTTGAAAGTTTTATCAGGTTTCCCTATTGTCCAATATTTTAATATTATGTGTTATTTCGGCAGTTTTGTTTAACATAGCAGATACAGAACAATATTTATCCTGAGATAGATTAACTGCCTTGATAAGCTTGTCTTTATCTAGACCTGCCCCCTCAAAGATATAATCTAAATGTATTGCCGTATAAATTTTGGGATGCTCATCTGCTCTTTTTGCTGATATTTCAATGCGCATATCATCTATTTCTACGCGCATTTTTTTTAATAATGATAGAACGTCCATACCTGTACAGCCACCCAATGACATTAATACCATTTCCATGGGTTTACTACCTGCTTCCGCTCCCCCAAATTTTTTTATGGAGTCCATTACAACCCAGTGATTGGAATCACCTTTTGTGATCAAGGTAGCATCTTTTGCTCTTTGAACTGTTACATGCATTATCTTATTGCTCCTCTGTTATTATTTTATTCAGCTTGTTTATTATTTGCTCCTGACCATTAATATTCTTATTGTCCATCTGTTCACCCAGGTCTCCCCATACAGGCTCACCACATTGGATACAGACTATACCGAATTTCCTTAATGGCTTAATCAATTCAGGAAAATTCTCAACTATGTCTTCGATTGGAGTGCTTTTATCTATCAAAATTAACCCCTTTTAGATATTAGATGGTTATGGTATCAAAGAGGTTACAAAATCATGCTCTGATCTTATTCTTCGGATTTTGATTCTGAATTTTGGTCCGGTTTGTCTAAATCTAGCGTAGCGAACAATTTTTTAGATACTGACTTCGGTGTTTTTTCGCATTCGTCAGCTTCTTTATATAATTTTACAGTATTCTTGATTTCGTCAATAAAAACTTCACACTGCGGGCATTCATTCAGATGATGTTGTAGCTCTTTACAAGGTTCAGAATCCAGATCGCACCCTAGATATTCACAAACTTTTTCAAACATTTTATTTTTTTTACTCATACCATTAACTCTTCTTTTTGCAGATCTTCTAATTTTTCTTTTAGATAATTACGGGCTCTAAATAACCTTACTTTTGTATTTGATTCTGTTAGATTTAAGATATTTGCCGTCTCTCTGGTAGAGAGATCATGCAAATCCCGAAGAATGAAAACTGTTTTGTATTTGGGCGGTAATTCATCCAGGAAATCATTAAGGATCTTTCTAAACTTGTAATTATTAACCTTTTCAAAATCAAATTCCATTTCTTCCTTGGTTTCTTCTTCGTGTATTTTCTTAAAATCCGGTTCATCAATGGGAATATGCGGATATTTTCTTGGTTTAGATTTTAATTTTTTCAAAGCGATATTAGTTGCTATTCTGTAAAGCCAGGTGTATATCGATGAATTTCCTTTAAATTGGTGGATTTTTTCAACCAGGGTCATAAAAGTTTCCTGTAACATATCTTCAGCATCCTGTTCTTGCTTCAGCATACTTAGTCCTAAATGGTAGATTCTATCCTGATATTCATTAACAATCATTGCTAAAGCACTTTTATCTCCATTCTGTGCTTTCTCTACGATTTTTTCTTCATTTTCCAGCATAAAGCCTATTCCTTATTTTTTTATCATTGTGAACCAAATTAATCAATTAATCAATAAAGTCAAAATTATATGAGACTTTGTGCTGGATGTTTCACTAAATTCGATACAAGAAACAATAAAAGGTTTCAATTTTCGAGGATTTTTATTAAAGGAGTAGCAAATTGGTTCTTATTCAATAAAAAAAGCCCGCAGAGTACTAATCACTCTGCGGGCTAAAATATTTTTTATATCTAATGGATTATTTAAATCCACGTCTTTCTAAAAGCGGATCTATCTGGGGAGCTCGACCGCGAAATTTGCGAAACATTGCGTCGGCTTCCAGGGAGCCTCCTTTTTCCAGAACGTTCTCTCGGAGAGATTGAGCAGTTGCTTTGTCATATAGGCCTTCTTCTTTGAAAGCCTGAAAAGCATCAGCATCCAGGACTGCCGACCAGAGATAACTGTAATATCCCGAGGAATAACCACCTGCAAAGACATGCTGAAAATAAGGACTTCTATATCGGACTACTATTTCAGGGATCAGACCAATTTCATCCATTGCAGCATTTTCAAATTCCATTACATCAAATTTCTTCTTCTCTTCCAGAGTATGCCAGGCCATATCCAGATAGGCAGCTGCCATGTATTCCACCGTTTTAAAACCCTGATTGAACTTAGCAGCTTTATCTATTTTTTGGATTAACTCATCGGGGATAGTTTCACCGGTTTCCCAGTGTTTGGCATAAGATTTAATGACTTTGGGATGGGTAGCCCAGTTTTCCATGATCTGGGAAGGCATCTCAACAAAGTCCCGGGGGACAGATGTTCCTGATAATTTAATATATATACAATCCGATAGCAGACCATGTAAACCATGTCCGAATTCATGGAATAATGTCTCAACCTGATCGAGAGTTAATAAAGAAGGTTGATTTTCTGTTGGTTTTGAAAAATTGCAAACATTACAGACGATCGGTCTTTGATTTATTAATCCAAATTGTTTTCTGTAATGATTCATCCAGGCTCCGCCTCGTTTGCTATCGCGATAGTAGTAATCAGTGTAGAAAATGCCAATCAAACTGCCATCACTGTCACGAACTTCAAAGACATCTACGTCAGGATGATATTTGGGAATGTCATCCCGTTTTTCGAATGTAATACCATATAATTTATTAGCAACATCGAAAGCCCCCTGTCTTACATTTTCCAGTTTGAAATAGGGTTTTAATTGATCATCATCGAGTTTATACTCCTGTTCTTTCAACTTATTGGCATAATACCACCAATCCCAGGGTTTCAAATCAAAATCAGGATTATCCTCGCGCGCAATCTTTTCTAATTTGACAACTTCTTCTTTGGCAGTTTGAAGGGCCGGCTTCCAGACCTGATCCAACAGATCATAAACGTTAGCAGGTTCTTTTGCCATTTTGTTCTCGAGAATGTACTGGGACCAGTTATCATAACCTAATAAATGGGCTTTTTCAACTCTAAGATTGACCATTTCTTTGATCATGTCTTTATTATCCAGATCACCATTATTATTGCCTTTATTAATGTAGGCTTTGAAGATTTTTTTGCGGAGTTCTCTTTTCTCAGAAAATTTTAGAAATGGAATCATACTGGGTTTATGAATTGTAAAAACCCAGGCGTCCTCAATATCCTTCTCCTCAGCTGCTTCCCTGGCAGCGTCGATAACACCTTCCGGCAGGCCAGCTAAATTTTCTTTGTCTTTTATAACCAATTCAAATTTATTGGTTTCTTTGCGCACATTCTCGCCAAATTGAAGCATCAAGGAAGATAATTTCTCATTGATCTCCTTTAAACGCGCTTTCTTTTCCGGGGGCAGGTTAGCGCCATTCCTAACAAAGTCTTCATAATATTCTTCCAGCACTTTTTTATCTTGCTGACCTAGTTTATATTTTTCCTGGTTATAATAGATATGCTTAATTTTCTCGAATAACTTTTCATTAAGCATGATTTCATCATAATGCTTGGAAAGCATGGGAGTGGTTTTTTTCTTGATCTCCTGGATTTTGTCATTAGTATGGGCGGAGTTTAAATTACCTAAAACATTATTGGCTCTATCTAATAATCGCCCGCTTTTTTCCAGGGGAATAATAACATTTTTAAAAGTGGGCTCGGCAGAATTATTAACAATCTGTTTAATCTCCTGCTTATGAACATGGATTCCTTTTTTTATTGCCGGTAAAAAATGTTCCTCTTCGATCTTATCAAAAGCAGGTGTTTCAAAGGGAGTGCCATAATCACTGAAAAAAGGATTAGCCGCTTTTTGAGACTCATCAGTTGTACATGATGTTAACATTAAAACTCCCGTAATTAGGATTAAAACGGTAAAAATACGTTGCATAAAAATCTCCTCTCGCTTGAATTAGTAGTGTTTTTTGTAGCCCGAAGCTCGGCTTCGGGACCCCTTAGTCCGAAGATAATTATTCACATTGCACCTCCAGGAATATAAAACACAAAAATAACACTACTCTAAACATTCAAATTGATAAATAGCGATCAATACTAATAAATTTTTGTTAGAATTGAAATATATTTTTGGATGGTATGTCAAGAAAAACCTGCCAGGTTTCGAAAAACTGGCAGGTTTATCCGTTAGATCAAATATCTAAATATAACTAGGGTAGTAATATTATTTATTTCATTAACATAACTTTCTGAGTTGCCTGCTGATTTTCACTTCTGATTCTAATGATATAAATACCACTCGAAACTCTATGACCGGAATTGTCAATACTATGCCAGGCAATAGAATGATAGCCAGCTTCGAATTTATTTGACTTGTAAGTCCATACTTTTTCACCAAGGATGTTATAAACTGATATATTCACTTTGGCTGCTTCCGGTAGAGCAAATCTGATATTGGTAGTGGGATTGAAGGGATTAGGGCTGGGCTGTAAGAATTCAAAAGTTTCAGGAGCCTCTGCTACAGCTGTTTTTGGTCGCTCGAACTGATGCTGCTTGGCTTTGGACCATTCAACATTCTCACCTAATAACGAACGAGCGTAAAAAGTTAATGGGTGATTGGAATACTTATTTTTCATAGTTTCTAAATATTCGGAAGTTTCCTTATTACTATCTTGGAACAGTATGCACATATTATACAAAGCATAAGCTTCACTATTAGTATTAGGATATTTTTCTAAGATTCTTTGACAGTATTGAATGGCAGTCTTATTATCTTTGTTTCTTATGGCTTTTGAGATTAATATCTCATAAGAGGTCTGTTTTAATAAATCTGAACTGGTTTTTGCTAAAATATTATCTTTGCAATAGGAAGCAATATCCATATTATTTTTATCTCTGCTAATTTTATAAAGCAGCCCCAATCCAGTTGCTGAATAACCATTATTGGGAAATTCTTTAATTAATTTCTTTAGTGTTTTAACAGCTTCTTCATATTTTGCTCCACTATTATTATATAAAGCATGTTGGAGTAGCTCCAGAGGATCATTTTCATTAACACATTCCGGATCGAAATAATCCTGATTAGTAAATTTGATACTGCTTTTTGCAAGTCCTGAGCCTCCGCCTGGATCGCAGGGATCATCATCTAAGGGATTATAATATACAACATCACCGGATGTTGTACTATCAGGGTCTCCATCCCAGTAGCACCATTCCGCACTGATTGTAGAATAGGAAGCACCAACTGCATCAGCCCACGAATTACCATGAATGCTGTTATCTCCTATTACTTGTTGTCCGGCTGCTGATATTCCAAGCAGTGGTGCTGAATTACCACTCGCTATAATACCGATGTTTCCATTATTTTTTATTTCATTATATCCTGGATTTGAACTATTATTGGTGAATGTAGGGTTACAGTAATTATAGCAATAGACTCCGTCACCACTATTATTTGAAATTGTATTATGGTAAAGATACGGAGAGGCATAATTTATCATATTAATTCCATCACTGGTATTATTATGGATATAGCATTGTTCGATGTCGGGATCACAGTCAGAAATAAAGATACCATTACTGGCATTTTTAATCTCGCAATATTTCAAATTGGAATTACTGGTATTGACCAGATTAATACCATCCCAGGTAACTGAAGAATTAAAAACTATAGGTTCTGATTCAGTGCCCTGTGCGTCGAGGGTGCCGTTGACCTCCAGGCTGGCGTTTGGGGCGAAGTTTATTTCTGATCCGGGATCTATGTCTAAAGTTACACCGTTTTCTACTATTGTTCCATTTGAATAGTATGATCCATCCAAAGATAAGTTATTACTAATTATATTTTCTAATTCTTCACCAAATATAGCACATTTCGTATTAGAGTTATATCCTTCACCAACTACATTAACACCAGCAACAGCGTATTTATATTCATTTCCGGGAATTAATTCACCACTGTCATCATAATATTCATAATTATTACTTGTTATACCTATTTGATCACTATCATCTATATTTTCATTTGCAGGGCATCTGTATATTGCACAATATTCGGGATAAGGCTCACTCAAATCTGGTTCATATTCCAATTTAATATTATTCGCACTTTGATCATAAATAACACTTATTAGTGTTGGTGGACCGGGTGATCCATCAGGGCCACCTTCTATACTTGTAATTATCGATAAAGTATTTGCATAAGTAACATTACCTGCATTATTAACGTCATAAACATTTATCTCAAGAGTTGGATTATCATTTAATGTATACCATACATTTTCATTTATATACCACTTAAGATATACTGTATGATACAGATCTTCTCTGGAAAAACTCTTGGGATCTATTTTTAAACATTCAATATTTGAAGGCTCTTCTTCTTTACAGTTTGTTCTTGAAGAATAGTCTATCTCATTTTTTAAAATATCTGGATCATCATAGTTATCATCTGAAAG